>CAYJTE010000022.1:1909-9194 GCA_964372965.1 uncultured Methanosarcinales archaeon | reverse complement strand
ATGCTCGGGTTTTCTCAGAGTCTGATGCGGCGAATGTTGAGAGTTATGTAGATTCGATGCGTGCTAATGATGTTGATATGTTTGTGGGAGTAGTTAATGGTCGTCAAACCATTGAGTATCATGTTTCACCACTTAGTGTAAAGGTTGATACTCCTGAAGGTATCCAACAAGCATTAGATGATGTTCGGGCAGCACATAAGGCACAGTTTGGTGATAGTGTTGATGCAGTTGTTCTTCATCAACCAGATTATGCTGAAGATCCTGTTGGTAGTATACTTGGTGATGGTTTGGAATTAGGTCTTGATGAAAAATTTTCCGCTGTTGAACAACTGGGTATCAAACCGGTTTCGGATAAATCTGTTCTTGAGAATGCGATTGATCGAGCTCGGGGGTTGAGGGATAATAGTGTCCCTGAGGCTGGTCGAGTTCTTTCAAACCTTGAGTCTCAATTACAGAAATTGGAGCGGTTTGAAACATATGAGAAGAAAGGTCGATTTGGTAAATGGTGGGAGAGAGTGTGGAGAGGAGAGCCAACTAGGCCTTCTGTTGTTCCGTTGTCTGATTTGGAAAAAGGAATTCTTGATGATGCGAAGAGAGGGGTGGCTGAAGCAGGTGGAGTACGCATTGATGGGGCAGTTGGGGATTTAGGTGATGGTTCTGGGTTTAAAGGAGATTTTTCATCAGAGAGGGCGGGTGATGTTGGGCCGATTGGTGGTGGGAAGTTTGTTGATGTTCGTGATCTTCCTCCAGTGAGGTCCATTAAAGATATTCCTCATGGTCAGGTTGCTTCAATTGATCCAGCTAAGAATTTACAATTATTCAATACTCTCCAACAGCACGGATTTACTGGTCGGGTTCAGCGTCTTGATTCAGGTATTGCTAAATCTGTTGATGATTTGGATGATATTGTTTCTGGGATGAAGAAGAGTGTGTTTAATGAATTTGATCAGGTTGTCATTTTGGAAAAATCTGATGGGTCAAGATGGTATGTCAAGAGGGGGTATGGTCCAAAAGATAGTGTTCAAAAGAATCCTGGTCTTTCTGCGTTAGAACACCAAACACCTTTAATTGACACTATACGACGTGATCAAGCTAATAAAGTACTCCTGGAAGATTTATTTGGTGATGTTGGTATTGTGATTCCTGAAACTGAGATTATTGATCTTGGTGATGGATTTAATCTGGTTGCTTCTAAAGAGATACCAAATCTACTTGATTTGGGAAAAGAGAATACTCTTTATAATTTAGAGAATATTGTTCAGCAAAAAAATTTGAAACCGGGTGATGCAGATATAATTCAAGATCAGTTGGATTTTAAGGCCACCTTTAATACTTATTTTTATGCTGCTGATAGTTCAAATGGTCTTGTGAGAACTCCTGACGGTTTTCGTGTGGCAGGATTTGATGATGAGTTTATGTTTCAAGGTTTTGGTGTTGGATCAAGAGATTATAATCCTGATTATTTTTATCACAGAGATTTACACGATATCAAAAAACTTGGTTTTTCAGGGGCTGATAGTATTATGGCTCCAGTACGGCGAGAGTCATTTTATGTAAATGGTGTCTTTGATGAGACTGCCTTTGAAGCACGGTTTCGAAAACATATTGATCGAATCGAGGATCTTGTTCATGAAACTGGTGGTGAAAAGTTAAAATTATCTCTGATGAAAGCGGGATATAATGATGTTGAGGCTCGTGAGCTTGTTGAGCAGTTAAAGGTTCGTTCTGCAAAATTTGAGGATGATCTTCGTTATCTTATTGAAAATGACGGATATCTCATTGTCGATAAAGAGGGTAGTTTGATTAGTCAATCTGATTTCTTACAAAAATATGGGATTAAATCTGATGCTTCCTCTCCTATTGTTACTAGAGTGGAGAGACCAAAAGGTATTTCTGATGCAGCTGATGATGTGTTAATTGGTTCACCTGCTCCTTCAAAACCTCTTTTTGATGATCCTTCAACTATTCTTCGTGAAGATTTGAAACTCACTGGCGAATCATGTCCTATTCCTGCCGTTCGTGTTGTGAATAGAGCAGGTGGAGCAATTGCTGGTCTTGCTACTAGGTCGCTGAGTGATTGTTTTTCCATTGGCTCAGCAGATAAAGCATCATTTTCCCGCACTCTTCAAAATGTTGAGGAGCGTGGTATCCGTGTAGAGGCTCAAGGTGATGGAAGTGTACTTATTTCGGGCCAGATTAATGCAGATGATGTGCGACAGGTACAGAAGGTTCTTGAAGAACGAGGTGTTAGAGTTACAACGTTGGAGTTAGATGCCGATTTGGTTGAGCGAAGTTCGACGAATGCTGATGAACTGTTAAGGAAATTGGGAATTGTGGATGGTGTTAGTCCTGATGTTCCTAGAGTGAAGACAAGTGCTACTGATAGAATAAATTTTCCAATTGATTCTGAAATTTCAAATCTGGAGGGTATTATTGCTGAAGCAAAAATTCAGGGTAACACTAGAGTTGTATCAAAGGTTGAAAATCATTTGAATGAACTGAGAGCGGTTCGTGAAGGCCGTGCTGCGGATCCCGGTGTTATGATCCCTGATTCTGAAATAGCAGAATTATTGCGAGCGTCAAAGGATAGAGTTTCTGCTGTTTCACTCCCAACTTTTTCTCGACGACAAGTGTTACGTGAACGTTTTCTAAAAACTATGCCTTCCGAAGAGGAGATTGCGGATGGGTTATTGGCTACTATAATTAAAAGAGATATTAATCGAGATGAGAGTATTGAAGATCGATTTACAGCGTATTATGCTGAATTGCCATCTGATGCTGCTACACGTGTTGCAGAGAAGGTTCGTGCTGGTTTACCGAATGATCAGAAGGGGATTGCTGAGATTAGATTAAAAGTTTCAAGATCCAATGGTTATCTAGGTTCTCAGTATAAGCCAGTTCAGGAGGTTGATCATATTTTATCGGATTCTCCAGTATCATTGTCTGCTGAAACTTTTGCTGAACAACAACGTATGTTTGATCGACAAGGATTACCAGCACAAGGTACTGCTAAAGAGGGTTTACGTAGTTTGGTTAATATTATGTTAGAAGATGAAATTCGTTTTGGTAATACTGGTCCGCTTAAGAATATTGATCCTCAACATACTGCTGGGGGTCATGGGCCTTTTTATGTTATTGTTGATCAAAGTCATGGAGTTCCTCGACCTAATGCTCGATTTCAAACTGGTACTCTTGATTATAATAAAGATGGTCTGGTGGCGTTTGTTGTGCCAACAGATGTTGAACGGTCGGTTGTAGATTCAGCGCTCTTTGAAGCGGTGCGAAAGGGATTAATAACAAATACTGAAAAAAATGATATTTTGAGACGGGTTGTGACATATAAAGAGATGAATGCTCTTCCTTCCGATGCTCTGACAAGTTCTTCTGCGCTTGCTCGAAATCTTGAATCACGTGCTATTGCATCATCTTCTGTCCCGGTTTCAAATCCTGTTCATATTTTGGAACTTCCGTATTTTCCTTCCCAACTTTCTTCTGATACAAAACTGGCTACTCGGGTTGATTCGAATGCACGCGTTTTGAATGGTGAGGAGTTTGACAAAGTCTTCGTTTCTCAGGGGTTTTCTTTATCTGGCGGGGCTACTGGTGTTCCAGTTGTTGTGAATGCTGAGGGTGATGTGGTGTTTATTGGTTACTCTCAAAATATGCCTTCCAATTTAGGCACTGATGTAGTTCAACTTATGGTACGTGTTGATCCTAATACTGGTGTTATTGTTGATATTGAAGGTATTAATCGGCTTAATCTTAAGGGATACCAAAGTGTTGTTGATTCTGTTGAAGTTGCAAATGTGGAGAAGCGGGCGAGAGCGCTTGAAAGTGTTCGTACGGGTGAATTGCCTGTTGGTACTGTTATTCCACCAGGACTTTCAACTCCGCATCCATTTAGTAGATCCGTTGCTGATATTTATGGTAATGTGGTTATTCCAAAGTCTCCTGCGGATCGTAAAGTATTTTTTGAAGATTTGGTACAGCGCGCTTTGGATGCTGGTCGTGATGATTTAGTTACAAAATATACTGAGTTACAAGGGCAGTTTGCGTCTCGGGATGGGTTTTTTGGAAAAATCAAAGGGGTATTTTCTCGAGATTTAGATACGACTATTGCTGGTTCTGATGCTTTTGAAGGTACTATTCTCAAAGGATCGAAGTCGCGTACTATTGTTCAAGAGGAAGGGTTGGTTAAGATTAGTCATTCTGGTTCTGCGGGTGAGATTCATGTTCGTGGTTTGGATTCTGATCAGGTTGATGAGCTCAAAAAGATTATTGCTGAGAATCCAGAAGTACCAAATGATGAGTTGAAACTCATGATTGAGGAAAAGTTTCCTGGATCATGTAAAGTAAATTTTGGGGGTAAAGCAGTTGCGCAGGTTGCGAGTACTGGTCGGGCGTTTGTGGGTCTTGCGGCTGGTCCTGATTGCTTTGACGGGGTGAGTGTGGAGGTTGTGGGTCGTGAGGGTGTTGGTTCTTCTTCGTTTTATTCTAGTCCTTCTGAACCTATTTCACCGGAAATCGGTTCTTCTGGACTTGGCTCATCTGTTTTGTCTTCTTCTGATTCAGTTGTTCCGTCAGGTCGTAATATATTAGCTGATTCGTCAGTTGCACGCGAGGTTGATCCGACGTCTTTGATTTCCAGTGATGTTGCTGCTCTTAATGGCAACTATTTGAAATCGGATGTTTTCAAGAGTGCATCTTCGGCTGGTCCTGTTCGGGTTCGAGTTAATAATGCGGGTCTCGTTAGTCCTTCTGGTGCGCATACGCTTGATGTTACCGTGAGTCCTGATGGTCTTATTACTGGTGTTACAACAGTTGGTGATGCTCCTGCGTCTGCACTTTCTGGATTTAAGGTTGCGACGGTGAAACATAATGAAGCGGCTTTGGCTCATGAAAATTATGTTCTTTTACTTGAGAGGATGCAAGTTCAACATGCTGAGACCGATGCAGTTTTAGCTCATAGCGATCAACTGGTTCAAAATGTACTTGATTCAGCGAAGGCGGCTGATGGCTATGTTGGGGTTCTCGCAAAAAATATTCCATCAGGGTCCAAGGTAGAAGTTCTTGATTCTAAGAAATTAGCAGAGGCACTGGCTCCTTATCCTGAGAATGTTCAACGTCAAATTGCTGAGACTCTTGGTGAGGTAATTGATGAGACGGGTTTTACACTTACTTCTTTTAGTCTTGCTGAGAAGAGCAAGACTCTCTCTATTGAGAATCCGCTCGTTGAAATGTTGGGGCTTGGTAAGACGAAGGCTATTGAGGTAATTGATCCTGATACACTTGAAGCCGAGGTGCGCTTTGCGAAGGTTCAGTTCTTTGATACTCCACCATCTGATGCGCCGGAGTTTGTGAATTCTGTTACTCGTGATGACATTGGTCAGGCGTTTCTTCGCGAAGTAGGGGTATTTACTCCTGAAAGAAAAGTTATTCCAATTGAAATTGATGGTTATCCTACGGTGGGACTGGTGGTTACAAAGCCTGTTGCTGATTTTGAACCAATTGTTAAGAAGGGTGCGGCACTTGATTTAAGAGTTAAGTTAGATGTGCATCAAAAACGTCTTTTTGATGAGTATGTTGGATCGGGTAAAATAAGTCAAGACAATTTTGATGCTATTAGTTCTGCGATGGCGCGAGAGTATGGTCCGGATTTTCCTAATCCTCCACCACTTTCTCGAGAGAATGTACGACGGGTTTTGAAAGAACAGGGTTTTGGTGATAATTTGGAAGCCTTGGGTATGGATTTGGCATCAGTTCATAATATTCCGGTTGTGGCTTCTGAGACTACTGATTTGATTGCGCTTGGACGGTTTGGTGATTTTCAGTCTGGTTTAGGTCGCGATCCTGATGGTTTTTTACGTCTTGTAGTGTTTGATGCTGAAGGATTTGGTTCCGGTATGAAAATGGGGTCAAAGACCAATCCTACTATTATTTCTTCTATTCGGCATGCAACAGATCCACACATTCAACATCAATTGCTAGGATATCAATTTGGGAAGCAAGGTATGGATATGCTTTATGGTCTTGAGTATGGTTATGCAAGTCCGGGTCTTATTGAACAAATGCTTTCACGTCCTGCAGCTGCGCGGGGTACTGGGGAGTTGGCTGGTATTGAGAGAGCAAAAGAAATTTTGGAGCATAATGGTCTTGTGGATTTTGATAGGGGTGTTAGAACTGATGCTGTTGGAAGAATGTTGTATCAAATGGGGGCAACTGATGAGGCGTTGGAATCGATTGGGTATCCACTTTCTACTGTGTCTAAGTGGAAAAAAGAGATTTCTATTTTAGATTCAAGAGAAGCTATCCAATCTGTTAGGTTGAATAGTAATGGTGTGCTGATGAGCCCTACTGGTCGTCTAGTGACTGAGGGTGAATTTAATGCTCATAAATTTGAACTATTGAAAGCGGCTTCTGATGAAAGAGTGGCTGCAAAGAATGCTCAGTTGGCAAAAGTTGGGACTTTAAATACAGAGGTGGTGAATGGTGATTTAGTTGGTTCAGCTGTGGCAGATGAGATTGGGGTTATTCCTCGTTCTATTTCAACGGATTCGCAAAGATCGGTTGCAGAGCTAAGAAGAAGTAGTTCTTCACTATTTACTATAAAAACAAGAGAGGGTAAGATTCTTAATGTTGAGGAGAGGTTGTCTGTTGCTAATGGTAAAGTAGATTTGCTTATTGTAAATAAAGATACTAAACGTCTTGTGGGTTCTTATTCTTACAAGTTCAAAGAGGGAGTAATAAGTGATATTAAAACAACAGTTAGTGAGGAAGCGCGAGGTGTGGGAGTTAATAGATTATTATTTGAGCAAATGAACCTAATTCATTCCAACGCTTACGAATTACGTTCTAGTCTTGCAGAGGTAAATGAGGAAGCTTATATTACTTTTTTAAGAGATAACCCCGGTGCAACGGGTCTTGAGGCAGTAAGAAATACGCCTGCTCATAAAATTAGAGAAGCAAATGGTTGGGAGATTGATGTTGAAAAATCAATTTTACCTACCTCTATTAAAAAGAAAGATCGAATTGCTCCTTGGGATACAATTGATTATGAACTGGAGGGGATGACTGATGTAGAGTTGGTATATAAAAAGAAATCTGTTTCTGTGTTTAACCCTGTTGAAGGTCATGTTCAAGAGGCAATTGCGGGGTAAATTAAATGGTAGTACTTATAACATATTAGTACTTACAAAATATTAGTACTTATAACATATTAGTACTTACAAAATATTAGTACTTATAAAGGATAACTCTTTAAATTACCTTATTTTTGGTGAAGGTA
>CAYJTE010000022.1:0-1809 GCA_964372965.1 uncultured Methanosarcinales archaeon | reverse complement strand
ATATTAGTACTTATAAAGGATAACTCTTTAAATTACCTTATTTTTGGTGAAGGTATGGTTATTTTTGATTATACTGAAGGGCTGCGTTTACTTACGCAAAGGTTATATGAATCACGAAAAGTAGTTGTACTTACTGGTGCAGGAATTTCTGCTGAGAGTGGTGTTCCTACGTTTAGAGATGCGCTGACTGGTTTGTGGGCGCAATATAGTCCTGAAGATCTTGCCACTCCCGAAGCCTTTGAACGTAATCCTAAACTTGTTTGGGATTGGTATGCTTGGAGGCGTGATATGGTTGAGAAGGCTCAACCTAATCTCGGTCATCTTGCTTTGGCTGAACTTGAAAAAAGGTTGGAAGATTTTACTTTAGTAACTCAAAATGTTGATAGTCTTCATCAGCGTGCTGGTAGTCGCAGAGTTCTTGAATATCATGGGAACATTACGAAGACACTTTGTTCTAAGGAAAAGACAGAGTTATCAGAGTTTGCTTTGCCGTTATCAACTCCACCTTGTTGTTCTCTGTGTGGTGCATATGCTCGTCCGGGCGTGGTGTGGTTTGGTGAAAAGATTCCTGTTGATGTTTTAGAAAAGGCAAATGCTGCTTCTCGTAGTTGTGATTTCTTTGTATCGATTGGTACGTCCTCTTTGGTCTATCCCGCGGCTGGTCTTGCGGAGGTTGCCTTGCGTTTTGGCGCGTACGTTGTTGAAATTAATCCTGAGCCAACCCCACTTACCCCATTTGCACATTTTGTTGTTCAGGGACAGGCTGGTCAAGTTCTTCCAAGATTACTTTAGTGAGCTTTGTAAAAAAAATGATGATTTTTGGTTGGGAGTTTAACATATTGATTTGATACAAGGATGGCGGGATATCGCCAACATTTTTTCATTATTTTAGATTTGATTATTAATATTGTTATATAATCAAATAATTGGATACGCTGACTTAATGTAATTTTAATATTCGTTAATGTTTATAAAATAACTGATGGAATTGTATTATTCGTTAATGTTTATAAATAACTAATGGAATTGTATTGGACTTAGATGTTAATTTAATAATATTGTTATTTAATTAACAAATAGGTGTTTATTTGTTCCTTTTGTTATTTATACAAACTTTTATGAACTCTAGCTCCCTTATAATTTTATGAATGAGCAACTTAACGAGTTGGAAAGTACTTTTGTTGAGGATTATGAGGCAGCGGAGTTACTTTTATCTTTGAAGAAATCTAAAGTTGCGGTTATCTTGTTTTCTAAAGCTTTATTTTCTCTTTTGGGTTATTTTATTTTTGAGAGGTATCATACATTACCCAAGAATCATACAGAGCGATTTCGTATTCTTGAAGAAAGAGAGATTAAAGTTTATCGGTTGGTTGATGAAGTATGGCATTATTATCGAGATTCTTATTCTAAACCAGCTGTTGAGAAGTCTGTACTACTATTGCGAAAAACTATTTGGGAGGTAGTGTTATCTTATGAAGGATATAGTGCTAAAATTAAAGCCGTTACTCAAAAATAAGTCTTTGATAGATATTATTGTTTTTGGATCGACTGCGAAAGGTAAGATTCGACCTGCTGATGTAGATATAGCTCTTTTTGCTGAAGATAGTATTAATAAAGGAGAGATGCGAGAGAAGATTAATTCTCTTTTTTCTAAACCTGTTCATGTGCAGTTTGTTTCAATTAGAGATTATGATTCTTTTCTTTTGGTTACACTTATTCGTGAGGGATATTCGGTGAAACATCATTGTTATTTAAGTGATCTATATAAATTGAAACCAATAGTACTCTTTAAGTATGATTTGAAGAGAC
>CAYJTE010000021.1:5995-9457 GCA_964372965.1 uncultured Methanosarcinales archaeon | reverse complement strand
GTTTCCATCCTAACATAAACACTCAATCATTACAACTAAAAAAAGAAGACTTCCACAAGTACATAACCACCAGAGAAAACAAATACAAAATCATTTGACCCCAAAAAATATATTTATCTCTAAAACATAATACCACAAAACAAATACATAATGAATCTAACACATTAATGGGCAAATAGAATAACAATACTCTCAGCTACTCTCCTGTCTTATTACCATGCGTCTGCGACTCTTCCCATCCAGCAGACGTGATTTGCATAAACTCTGCGTTTTTCTGCATCTCAGAAATAGTTCGAGCGCCACAATAACTCATTGATGACTGCAATCCCCGAACAAGACCATAAATGACATCTGCAACCGGTCCCTTATAATCCACCAGAACAGAAACCCCCTCCACAAACGTATCAAAGCGTTCCTTAATCACCTCCCCTCTCTCCAGTTCTTTACGTTTATGTGAACTCTCATAGCTCGCGCTTCCATGATATTTCTTATAACGTTTTCCTTCCTTCATAATCACCATTCCTGGAGCTTCATCAGAACCTGCAAAAAACGATCCAGAAAAAACAGTTGACGCACCAGCCGCAATCGCTTTACCAATATCACCTGGATGTTTTGCTCCACCATCAGCCGTAACTGGAATCCCATATTCCTGCGCAACAGACACCACATCCATAATTGCAGTGAGTTGCGGAACACCCGCACCCGCCATCAACCTAGTAGAACAAACAGGCGATGGCCCAATTCCAACTTTAAGACCATCGGCACCCGCTAAAATCAAATCCCTCGCCGCATCTGCAGTTGCAATATTTCCAACCACCACCTCAACCGAGAACCGACTTTTCAATTCACGAAGTCGCGATATAACCAAATCAGAATGTGCATGCGCAATATCTAACACCACACAATCCGCCCCAGCTGCAATAACTGCAGCCGCACGTTCAAATGTATCTTTCACCCCAAGCGCCGCCGCAACAAGTAACCTTCCTTTATTATCACGGCTTGCCTGAGGCCATTGTTCCAACTTCTTGATATCCTGAGTGGTAATTAACCCCTTGACAACCCCATTTTCAAGCAGAGGCAACTTCTCTATACGATGCATATGTAAAATACGCTTCGCCTCATCAAGAGAAATACCATACGTAGCTGTAATCAATCGATTACGGGGAGTCATCACTTCCGTAACTGGTCTATCTAGATTATCTTCAAACAAATAATCACGAGACGTAAATATCCCATAAAGTTCACCCTCTCGCATAACAAGAAGGCTCGTAACCCCCTCGTATCGCATAGTAGCAATTGCTTCACGAATAGTAATAGAAAAATCACCACACAGCGGCTGCTCAATAACCGAACTAGTCGAACGCTTTACCAGCGCAACCTCTCTAACCTGATCTTCAATAGAACCAAATTGATGTATAACACCAATACCTCCATGACGCGCAAGCGCAATTGCCATTTTATGTTCTGTAACGGTTGCCATATTAGCACTTACCAGTGGAATATTAAGAGCAATAGCCCGTGTAAATTGCGTCTTGGTCTGGGTCTCTGACCTTGATACTAAAGAAGTCCGCTTTGGGACAAGAAGAACATCGGAGTACGTTAAACCAATTTTCATAACACCACCGATAAAGCAGTAAGTCTGCCCCGGTTTATATTATTTGTGATAGTGTACAGGTGAAGTAAAACACAATACCTCAAATAAACCAAAATAATCAAAATAACTACTATACTCCAAAATCCTCTT
The DNA here is from genome assembly GCA_964372965.1 of uncultured Methanosarcinales archaeon. Classification (GTDB taxonomy): domain Archaea; phylum Nanobdellota; class Nanobdellia; order Woesearchaeales; family GW2011-AR9; genus CAMAVK01. Next base: position 7,713 of record CAYJTE010000021.1, on the reverse strand, counting down.
CGCCATAACTGTATTTTTATAAACCAAAAAACACATCCATTAAACGTGAAAGAATATCACAAATACCGGTATAAAATATTCATACTTTTAATTATCCTCCTCACCCTTTTCTCCATCTTATTTGTAGTATCAATAGTAAACCCTAATTTTGAAATAATAAGTATAGGACTAAATAACCAACTACAAAGTAAAGTAGTAGCCCTTTTCTCATTTCTTAGTATTTGTCTTGTTCTCTATGATCTTAAAAAACTATAACTGAATCAAAAACAATGAGCCGCGGAGAACATCCAACTATTTCATACAAACGAAAGACCCACCTCACAAAATTAAAACAAAGGAAGACCTAGAACAAATAGCAAAACTTCTAAAAGGATACAACTCATTTTAAGAAGAACAAGAAACCAAGAAACAAAAAAAACATAAATCCCAAATTACCATGCCACTCTACCTCACAACCTACGCACCAAAGAACCTCTCACAAATCTTCGGACAAGACCTTGCAATATCGCAACTAAAAAATTTTGTAGCGACATATAAAACCCAAAAACAACGCGCTATCCTGCTCGAAGGACCAAATGGAGTAGGCAAAACTAGCAGTGTCTACGCACTCGCAAAAGAACTTGACTACGACATTCTCGAATTAAATAGCTCGGAAGACAGATCTGAACAAACAATACGAACATTTCTCAAAAACTCTCTCAACCAACACTCACTTTTCTTCAGACCAAAAATAATTCTAATCGATGAAGTCGATAACCTCTCAGGAACCTTAGATCGTGGCGCCGTAGGAGCACTGGTGGACTGCATCACAAAATCCACATTCCCCATAATTTTCACAGCAAACAACACTAGTGAAAGTAAATTCAAACCTCTGTTGAAAGCCTGCCTCAAAGTTCACTATAACCTCCTAGATTATAAGGTCATAACTCACACTATTTTATGGATCTGCGAACAAGAAAAAATAAAAGCCGACGAAAAAACCATTAACTCGCTCGCCAGACAATCCGGAGGTGATCTCAGAGCCGCTCTCATTGACTTACAAATTTTAAGTGCCACAAGACAAGTTACATTTGAAAATATTCAAAATCTTTCAGATCGAAAACGAACCAAAACCATTCTCAGCGCCTTAGCACTAATCTTCAAATCTTCAAAAGTAGAAAATGCCCTCCCCGCACTCGACGACATTGATGTTGAAATGAATGAAGTATTTCTATGGCTGGACCACAACCTTCCTTTTGAATATGTAAAACCAACAAACCTTGCACGCGCCTATGAATGGCTCTCCAGAGCCGATGTCTTTCAAGGTCGCATCATGCGTCGGCAACACTGGAGATTTCTCAGCTATGTCCAAAACCTACTCACCGCAGGAATTTCATCAGCCAAAGACGAACGAAACACCAGATTTGTAAGTTATAAACAAACAATGCGACTACTCCGCATTTGGCAAATAAAACAAAAGAACGCCAAGCGCAAAGAAATCGCAATCAAACTAAGTAACAAAAGCCACCTATCCACCAAAGCTGCCTTCAAATCAGTTCCATATTTACCATATATTATCAAAAACAATCCAGAAGTCATAACTGAACTAAACCTCTCCGAAGAAGAAGTGGACTATCTGCAGCAACGCTGAAAAAGACTAACAACAAAACCAACACCAGCAAAAAATGTTCCAAAATAACGTGTATAATAACGTGTATATATTACCCTCAGTCAATAAA
>CAYJTE010000021.1:0-5895 GCA_964372965.1 uncultured Methanosarcinales archaeon | reverse complement strand
ATTACCCTCAGTCAATAAAACCGTAATCCAAAATGCCACTCCCAAGTCCCAAAAACTTTATAAATAACCCAATTTCTAACCTCGACATGACACATATCTTACTCGTAAACCCTTCTGAGCTAGTATTTAAAGCATCTGATGAGCTTAAAAAACAGAAATTAGTAGCACCAGAAAGCTGGGCAAAATTTGTAAAAACTGGCCATCATAAAGAGCGATTACCAGATCAAGAGGATTGGTGGTACATCAGATCAGCAGCCATTCTACGATCAGTAGCAAAACTTGGTCCCATCGGAACCGAAAAACTCAGAACCAAATATGGTGGTAAGAAAAACAGAGGCCATAAGCCAGGACGCATGTACAAAGCATCAGGATCACACATCCGAACAATTCTCCAACAGCTTGAAAAATCAGGTCTCATAAAACAAGTCGAAAAGAAAGGTCGCAAAGGGCGAGTATTAACCCCAAAAGGAACCTCATTCATGGATAAAATTGCTGTACAACTCGCAAAACAAGAGCACAAAGACAACGCCATAAAACAGTAATTAATAATAAAATAATAACCATCCTACAATAACAGAGAAACCAAAACTACCATGACACGCAACAAACCAGTCGGAAAAAAGAAACGCCTAATCAAAGCCTCAAAGCAAACAAAATGGGCGCCATTTTGGACCGTCTTCAAAGTATACGGAAAAGGACGAAAAGTACATCCTTCAAGACATACCTCCATAAAAAGAAACTGGCGACGAACATCACTCGACAGATAAAAAATAAAACTCAAAGTTAACAAAAACGCAATATAAACAGCAACCAGAACTATCACCCACCACAATGGCAGCCAAAAAAACATCAGACTCAGAACGAACCTACAACGTTCCACTACGCAAACAATTTTTAAAAGTAGCCAAATGGCGACGAACAGAAAAAGCCGTAACTGCCGTACGTGAATTCTTAGCGCACCACATGAAATCAAAAGAAGTAAAACTCAGTAAAGAACTAAATGAAGAATTATGGAAGCACGGAATAAAAAACCCTCCTCATCACATAAAAGTACAAGCCTCAAAAGATGATAAAGGCATAATTCGTGCCAAATTATTTGGTGAAAAAGAAGTCACAGCAAAAGTCCCAAAAAAAACAGTAGCAAAAACCGCAGCCAAAACTGATACTAAACCACTTGAAGCTAAAGTGGAAGCAGCTGCACCAAAAGCAGCATAATTTCTTGTACACTCAGAAGTTACCCATAAAGCGCAACAGCTAAAGTCGCACCTACAATAATTCTTACAATAAATAATCACCACAAAACACTCAGCTCGTGTCAGTATCCAAAAAAGAAAATTCACAACCATTTCTCCCACAAACTATTAAAACAAACAACCTTCTTACAGTCATAATGGACGTCCAATCAACACAACTCTTCATAAAAAAGCCCAACGTACATGGAGTATACGGCAAACATCCAAGCGAGCGCACCATAGAAGAAAAACTAAACTATGCCATAATTAATCTTGATAAACCGAAAGGCCCAACCAGTCATCAAGTATCCAGTTTCATCCAAAAAATATTAACACTAGGAAAAGCCGGTCACTCAGGAACACTCGATCCCCAAGTAACAGGAGTACAACCAATTGCAATAGGCAGAGCCACCAGAATTGCCGAATACCTTCTAAAATCTCCCAAAGAATATATCTGCCTCATGCATATCCATCAAATCGTTCCAGAGGAAAGAATTCACAAAACAGCTAAACAATTTTCAGGAAAAATCATACAACTTCCACCCATAAAAAGTGCCGTCAAACGACAACTGCGAACCCGGGAAATCTACGAACTCGAAATAATCGAAATAAAAGAAAAAGATATCTTATTCAGATGCAAATGCCAAGCTGGAACCTACATCCGAAAACTCTGTCATGACTGGGGTCAAGCAATTGGTCCTGGCGCACACATGGCCGAGCTCAGACGCACACAAGCAGGACCATTTAGAGAAAATGACCACCTAATAACCCTCAACGATCTGCAAGAAGCAATATATTACTATCACGAAAAAGGCGACCCAACCTACCTTAACTATATTTTACAACCAGTTGAAAACGCCCTAACATATCTCAAAAAATGTTATGTACAAGACTCCGCTATACTCTCTTTAACAAATGGCCGCGATCTTGGAATCCCCGGAATTGTAAAACTAGAAAATTTCCCGAAAGGTGAAGCAGTAGCCGTCATGTCCCTAAAAAATGAATTAATAGCCATCGGAACCGCCACACTCAGCGCCGTCCAAATAAACAGTCAAACGAAAGGCATCGCAATCAAAATCGAAAAAGTATTCATGGAATCACCAAAAACACCAAATGGAGAAAAAACAACTATACCAAAAACAAGTACAAAAACAGAATTAAATTAACCACAAAACCAAAGTGATCAAATAAAGACACATAACACCTACGCCGCTTTCAGAACAACTTGGTCATCAACTTTAGTTTTCTCCTTCAAATCAGCTAAAAGACGTCTATACTCCTGCTGTAATGCATCCTTTGTATCAAAGAGTACCTTCTTGCGAGCAAACGCACCTTGTTGCATCGCAACCAACTTAGTAAACTCAAGTTGCATTATCTTAGCCTGTGCAAAAAAAGTCTGTTGAGAGACAAGAAACCCACTCGCTTTGGTAAAAAAAACACGCAGTTCATCCACACTCTTCACTTTAGACACATCATTTTGTAAATCTTTCATTCTTTTCAAAAACTCTATAACAGACCCCAGTTCCGCCTGTCTACGCAAAACCAGTTTCGCCGTAATCCCTAAAATAGTAGTATTATAATCAAAAATTTGTTTGTTAATACCTTGCCTCGCTTTGATATTCGCTTCCAACTTCACATCCTTCACTTTCGTCATATGTTCAATGAGTTTCGCAGCCTCAGAAGTAAGTTGAGTATTTTCTTTACGAAGTTGTGTAGCAGCCGCTTTAAGAACTTTAAAACTAGAATTCAAATCCGTAACCGTAGTAGAAAGATCAGACACAAATTTTGAAACAAGGGCCTTATGATCTCGCAAAAGTCCCGTAACCACCGCAGGAGACACCAAAGCATGATCCTTTTCGTACAGCGCAACTTTCTCAGAAAGTGCAACAGCACTAGTTTTAACCCCTTCAAAATCAACCTCATCACCAGAGAGATCTGCCGCCTCCTTAGCACTTAACTTAACTTCACGTTCCGAATCAATAAAAGAATTAAGTTCATTAACTCGCGCTCGTTTTTCAGCTTTCTCCTCCCCCTTCTCCAAATTAGAAGCATCCTTACGAAGCAATTTAAGCAATAAATACACAAAACCAAGAGCAACCAACACCACCCATACACTAAATGGAATGCCACCCACAACATCACCCACAGACACCATATATCCAAAAGAAAGCGTTAAACCCTAATAAATCTAACGTCCAATCAAAAATCTAATCAACTCAAAAGCAACACAAAAAACCTCAATCAAACTCCACAATCTTCCCCGTAGCCCCCGAATTAAGAATCACACTATTTCCAATCTTATCCATCGTCCCAAACGTCTCATGCAAATGACCACACAGAACTAAAACCGGTTGCATTGCTTCGATAAACGTACGATAATCTTTGGATCCAACATGTCGATTAAGTTTATCACATGTAGTTTGAAACGGAGGCATATGAACCAGTAAAACTGTCTTCTTCCCCTTCAGATCCTTATACCATTTCTTACTAATGGCTCTAAACTCATCATCAGTCTGCGCAAACCCTCCACCGCCATGCCCCATAAACGTAAAACCGCCATACCTATACAACTTCATATGAAGATCAACAACAAACGGATACTTATGAAGATAATCTTGATACCCGCAACTTTCCTCATGATTTCCCGGAACAAACAAGAATGGTTTGCCTAAATTTTCAAAGGCACGAAATACTCTTTCAAGACCACAACCAAACGTTGACACATCCCCCGTGCATACTATCAACTCCACCCCTGGTTCCGATGCCATCTCAACAAGATTAGCAAGAACTTTCAAATTTTCATGCAAATCAGTAAATGCCAGAAATTTCATAGGGATCCCATAAACATAAAATGATAAAAAGAAAAGAGATTAATTTTCCTCATCAGCCACAACTTCGGAAACAGGCTCAGAAACCATATCCGGAGTAATCATCTCAGGAGTACCAACACCCTTTACTTGTAAAACGCGAATAACACATTCTTTAAGAGGGTATATCTTAGATAATTTTTTCTTAAGACCATACTGAATCTTTGAAGCAACCATATTTAAAATAAGTAGTTCGAATTCAGATTTACTAACCTCTTCACGAAGACCTTTTTGCAACATTGAACGAAGTTGAACTTGAACTGATCTATGTGTCCGATACGTTGTAAGCATAAATGTCTTAATAACCAGCTTAACACCATCTTTAGTCACAACCACAAAATAATCATCCATACGGTCACAATTCTTACGAACCATACGCTTCACATACGACGTAGTAAGCTCATAACCAATTACTTTAGTTTCAAGAGTTGACCCATTTACGGAAACAACTTCAAAACACATATAGGCATTTTGATCCTTAATATTACCTGTAATCTCACGCAAATTGACCTTAAGTGCACGTCCTACCGCAACTTCGGGCGTAGCTAAATACACCTCGCCCATCTCCTTTTGCGCAAAGAGCTTAGGAGCGACAATACGATACCATGCTTTCTTAGTTGATTTAATACGACTAACCTTTTTCTTAACTTCAGTTTTACTCATTTTTTCCTCACGTTAGATACCCAAGATTTATAGAGTAAAAATACAGTTCCTATTTAAAAACGTTGCGGCAAAAGAATCACCAAAGAAACAGTAGAACAGGCACAAGAAATAACTTTAAACAAAACAGACATCACCCCAAAGAAAAACCAAACAACAACAACCTAAAAAGAATAAAAAAGAAAAAGTTACTTACTTTGACCCCACACATGATCAAACATATGATCCATTGCATTTGTAAAATAGGGAGTCTTAACCCAAACACCCAGATCATAGCTCGGATGAACATCCTTATCATCAAGTGTCATAAAAACAGTATCCTTACCATCAACGGTCATAAACCTGCCGTTAATTTTCTCATTATGTTTAACCTCTGCAATTCCTCTAAGAGCTTCAGCATGTTTTTTATTATCTTTCGTAATAGGTGCAGCAATACGAATCACAACACCTCTCTTCTTAGCCTTCTCAAGAGCAGACCTAAGTCCTTCAGCTTTGCGCATAAAACCTTTCTCAGTTGTAACCATATTAACACTCCTCTTAGCATCTTTAATTAACAAATCAAGATGATTGTACAAGTTAGTTCTGCCGCGAAGGCATCCAGACATCTCACTAGGATCCACTAGAGCAATACCATTGGTATGCAAACTATCAAGTTCTGTAAGAAGTGGTGATCCACGAACTGTATCCAAACGTTTGACCTTCTCCTGTGCTTCGAAATTCATGTTTTTCTTAACGCGATCAACAACTTCAGTAGGAGGAATAGCAATATACTTAATTGGCTTACCAAGCTTCATAACAACAAACCCTTTTTTCTCAAGAGACTCTAAAACATCATAGGAGCGTGATCGAGGAACATCAGCAATATCAGATAATTCACCAGCAGTAGAAACCCCACGGGACAACAACGCAGTCCACAACTTAACCTCATATAAATTCAAATCAAAATACCTTCTCAGCTTACTTAGCAACTCTTCCTTTACGATCATGTGAACCCCTCCTTTTTAGATAACGGATCAAATTTCCCGTCGACAAACTTTTGTTACTACGCCATTAGGAAATAGAACTACTATTAAAAGGTTGTGGTAGTAAGCTATATGCCTTCCGACATCTACTCTCAACTTACACAAAATTACAGC
>CAYJTE010000020.1:9441-9656 GCA_964372965.1 uncultured Methanosarcinales archaeon | reverse complement strand
AAAAACACATGTTATTATTGCAATTGTAGGGGATATTTCCAATGTTAAGTCAATGACAGATAGTTCTGTTTCGGGTGCGCGGTAAAGGTGGAGGGAAGTACTAAGAAATAAAAGGTGTTATATTCAAAGTATTATACCAGGTAAAAACAGTAAATATCAAGTAATAAAATATCAACAGTATATGTCAGAAATGCATAAAATATCAAACAGTATAG
>CAYJTE010000020.1:4352-9341 GCA_964372965.1 uncultured Methanosarcinales archaeon | reverse complement strand
TCAGAAATGCATAAAATATCAAACAGTATATGTCAGAAATGCATAAAATATCAAACGGTACATGTCAGAAATGCATAAAATATCAAACAGTATATGTCAGAAATGCATAAAATATCAAAAAATAAAATATTGAGAGCAGTGGATCACTATGAAAGCACTTAAAGGTCGAGTAACAAGGGGTTTGCCTATTCAGGCGTATGTACCCACTTGTGATAATTCGGGGGCGAAGCTTTTGAAAATTGTTTCGGTTAAAGGCGGTAAGACTACAAGGGGCAGGGTTGCTGCGGCGGGTGTTGGTGATTTAGTGCTTTGCTCCGTTAAGAAAGGAAAAATTGAGATGAGAAAAACGGTTGTTCCGGCTATCATTGTTCGTCAGAGAATGGAGTATAGACGTCCTGATGGGATGCATGTTACATTTGAAGATAATGCGGCAGTGGTACTTAAAGATGAGAAGGGAAATCCTAAAGGTACAATTTTTAAGGGTCCTATTGCGAAGGAAGTTGCGGAAAGATGGCCCGCGGTTGCAAAAGTTGCTCGTATGATTGTTTAGCGTGCAAAATAAGATTATATGGTAAAAATTACAAAAATGTCAAATATACTACGGAAAAAAATGGTAAAGTTCTCCACGCACTGGAAAAGTAGTGCTCGTCCGGGCAAACAACGGAAGTACCGCTATAATGCTCCTCTTCATGTGAAACAGAAATTGGTTCATGCTCATTTGAATAAACCTCTTGTTGAGAAATATGGTTTACGAAGTGCTCAAGTGCGTGTGGGTGATAAAGTTAAAATTATGCGTGGTTCATTTGCTCGCCGTGAAACAAAAGTGGAGAGAGTACTTTTGCGTCTTGAAAGAGTGTTGTTAGTTGGTATTGATCGTGTTAAAAAAGATGGTAATCGGGTTAAAATTCCAATTCATCCTAGTAATTTGATGATAGTTGATTTAGATCTTGGTGATAAGAAGAGGTCTGCTCATTTTACTGAAGCGGCTAAAAAATCTGTAGAGTCAGTTGTGAAGAAGGTGAAAAAAGTGAGTGTGGTTGGGAAAGTGGTATCTACAAAGCAGAGTAGTCAAGATAATTCTGCTCAACAAAGTAAAGCAAGCGTTAGCGGGTTGACAAAATGAAAAATCATCTTAAACGATTAGCAGCTCCTAAACAATGGGTGCTCGATAGGCAGATTAGAAAGTATGTTGTTAAACCCAGTCCGGGAACACACTCTTTAGAAAATGGATTTGCGCTTGGTTTTATTTTGCGTGATTTGTTGTACATAGGGTCCAGAATGGATGAAGTTAAGAAAATTCTTGCTACCGCTGATGTTTTGGTTGATGGTGTTCGCCGTAGAGATCATAGATTTATGGTTGGTCTATTTGATGTGGTTTCTATTCCTCACTTTGGAAAGTATTACCGTGTTACTCTCGATTTGAAAGGTAGACTTACACTTGTTGAAGTCTCTGAGGCTGAGGCTACGATTAAAGTTGTAAAAGTGGTTGGTAAGAGTGTTGTTTCAGGAGGCAAGGTTCAATTTCATTTACATGATGGTCGAAATGTGTTAAGTGAGGTGAAGGCGGCTGTTGGCGATTCGTTTGTTATTACTCTTCCTAAGTTTACTATTAAGGAAGTTCTTCCTCTTAAGAAAGGTTCATTTGTCTTTCTGCGTGCAGGGAAACACGGTGGACAAGTAGGGGTTGTTGATGAGCTTACGGTGGATCAAGCAAGTTATAGTTCAAAGAATAAAAAAGTTACTACATCAAGAGATTATTTGTTGGTGGTTGGTTCAAATGGTAAGAGTGTCTGTACGGTGGTGCCTACATAAAAATGTCAAATATAATTTTAAGTTCAACACAGGGAAAATCTGTATCAACCAAGTCAGTGCAGAGTAATGCGGTGCATCCTATGCGACAGATTCGCATTGCGAAAGTGACACTTAATGTTGGGGCAGGTAAAAGTGAGGATCTTCTTAAGAAAGGGTTTAGACTTCTTGAAATCCTTGCTAAACCAATTAAACCTGTTAATACTATTACTAGTAAAAGGATTCCCGGCTGGGGGCTTAGGCCGGGTCTTGCTATTGGGTGTAAAGTAACGGTTCGTGCTGGAGCGGAGGTGTTGCTTAAGCGCTTACTTGCTGCCAAAACTAACAAACTCCCGGTATCATGTTTTGATACTCAAGGAAGTTTTTCTTTTGGTATTCCGGAGTATATTGATATTGAAGGAATGGAGTATGATCCTGATATTAAAATCATTGGTCTTGAGGCGGCTGTTACTCTTGTTCGCCCGGGTTATCGAGTGAAGGATCGTCGAATACGCTCTGCTCCAGTGGGTGCTGCACAGCGTATTACAAAAGAAGAAGCGATTGCGTTTATTCGTGAAAGGCTTGGTTGCGAGGTTGACTGAAGATGACAGCAAGCGATTGGAAAAAGATGTTTACACAGCTTGATTTTAAACCTATCAAGAGGGCAAAATATATTAAATTTAATTCACCACGTGCACGCAGTTGTGGGCGCGCTTTGCGCAAATGCAAAAATTGTGGAAGAGTCGGTGCTCATATTAATAAATACGGACTTCATATTTGTCGTCAGTGTTTTAGAGAGATGGCTGTTGGGCTTGGATTTAAAAAGTATAGTTAAAATTTACGAAAAAAGTATAAAATATTCACAAAAAAATAATTACAAAATGAAAGTTACTGAGGAATCAACATGTTAAATGATCCGTTGGCAGCCGCGATGGCAAAAATATTGAACGCAGAGAAGGTTGGTAAGCGTGAGGTGGTTATTGCTCCTAGCTCGTCTCTTTTGAAGAGAATTATGAGCTTGCTTCAAGACCAAAATTATGTTGGGGGGTTTGAAGAGTTTATGGATGGTAATGTGGCTATGTTACGTGTTAATCTCCTAGGAAATATTAACCGATGTGGTGTCATTAAACCGCGCTTTTCAACAAAAAGGCTGGAATATGAGAAATGGGAGAAGAGATATCTTCCGGCTCGTGATTTCGGGGTGATTGTTGTTTCCACTCCTCACGGGATTATGACTCATCTTCAAGCTAAAGAGAAAAGTACTGGGGGCAAACTCCTTGCATACTGTTATTGATAGTTTACAATTAATGATACAGTATTACATTGATGATTGTGATATAATGTTATTAAGGCCAGAATAAAATGAAAATTGATATACTTCGTGAAATCCCACTTGAATCAGGAGTTAGTGCTACGCTCCATGGTTCCATGTTGACTGTAAGAGGACCCAAAGGAGAAGTTAGTCGGAAGTTTGTACATCCGCGAGTACATGTGGCTGTTGAATCAAGTAAAATTGTGCTTAAATCTGCTCTTGGAACGAAGAGAGAAAAAACACAGATCGGTTCGTTTGAATCGCATATTGTTAATATGGTGTCAGGTGTTATTGAACCACATGTGTATAAGATGAAGATTTGTTCCGGTCACTTTCCTATGACGGTTACTGTTGCAGGATCAGAACTCACTGTTAAAAATTTTCTTGGAGAGGTGGTTCCTCGCAAAGTTACTTTTGTTAAGGGTGTTGATGTTAAAGTGAATGGGGTTGAGGTTGTTATTATCTCGGCTGATAAAGAACTTGCGGGCCAGACTGCGGGAAAGATTGAACAACTTTGTCGTATTACAAATAGAGATCGTCGAATTTTCCAAGATGGGATTTATATGATTGCTAAAGCAGGTAAAACTGCATAGGTGCTATACAATGGATGATACTAAGCGATTACTTGCACAACGAAACAAGGCGAAGAAACACAAGCCTCCCTTTATAGTCAATGCTGCAAACTTTCAGAAGAGAATTGAGAGACGGTGGAGACTTCCTCGCGGGTTGCATAGTGCAACTCGTCAAATGCACAAGGGAAAGCCGGCTATGCCAACTCCAGGGTATGGTTCACCAAAAGCGGTGCATGGTCTTACTAGATTAGGGGTTAAACCAGTTGTGGTTCATACTGTGCGTGAATTACTTGCTATTGATGTGAGTACTGAGTCGGCTCTTCTTGCTGCTGGTATTGGGGGTAGGTCCCGGGTGATACTGCTCAAGTTGGCTGTTGAAAAGAAGATTCCAATCCTCAATGTAAAAAATCCCACTGAACGGATATTGGCCATTGAAAATGCGGTTAAGGATAGGGCAGCTGGTGCACGAGCTAAAAGGAAATTAAAAGAAGATAATAAAGAGGAGCAGCAGAAATTGAAGCAGGAAAAGAAAACAACTAAGGAGTCCGCTGCTAATTCCGGTGCTGCTGGAAATGCTGGTGCTGCAGTTGATGGAGCGGATCGAACAGTTCACAAAGATCACTCCGGTGCTGCTGGATCTGCTCAGAAGAAAGAGTAGATATTGCTTATATGTATTTACAAAATAACAAATAATAATTATGTGATTTACCATGAAACAAAAGAAATCTCTTGCTGCAAAGATCCTGAAAACTTCGCCCGGAAAAATTCGAATAGTAGCTGGGGCTGAGGCGGATGTTGCGAAAGCTATTACTCGCTCAGATGTGCGGGGTCTTATTGCGGTTGGAAAGATTTATGAAACTTCTAGTTCACAACAGTCCCGAGGACGGGCACGCCGCATTGCGGTTCAGAAGCGAAAAGGCAGACGAAGTGGTCGTGGCACTAAAAAAGGTAAAAAATTTGCCGGTTTCCCTCGTAAAGAGCAGTGGATGACTCGTGTTCGAGTACAGCGAGAGTTCCTTTCTGAACTTAAAGTTAAGAAGCTTGTTTCTCAAGAGAGTTACAAAGAGTTGTATGCAAAATCAAAGGGAGGATACTTTCGTAACAAGCGTCACATTAAATTGTATATTACGGAGCATAGTTTATTCCAGCAAAAATAAGTTGTATAATAAATTGAATTAAATTCAGTGAAATAAGTAAAAATAAATCGGATAATAATGTCATTGAATTGTAAGAAAATGATGTTTATAAGAAAATGATGTTTGTAAGAAAATGATGTTTGTAAGAAAATGATGTTTGTAAGAAAATGATGTTTGTAAG
>CAYJTE010000020.1:0-4252 GCA_964372965.1 uncultured Methanosarcinales archaeon | reverse complement strand
AAAATGAAGAAGTGAATAATATGAAATCGCTTAAGCCTAAGACAGTATATTACCGCAGAAAACGAGAACAGAAAACGAATTATCTTCGTAGAAGGCGGCAGTTACATGGGGGAATTCCACGTTTTGTTGTTCGTTTTACTAATTCACGTGTTATTGCTCAGGTTGTGGCTTTTACTATTACAGGGGATAAGATTCTTGCTGCGGTTGATTCTACTCAACTGGTTAAACAGGGATGGAAATACTCGCAAAAAAATACTCCTGCTGCGTATCTTACGGGTATGCTTCTTGCGTCAAAGGCAAAGGAGGCTGGTATTAATACGGCTGTATTGGATTTAGGTTTTAAGACGCCTCGTGTTGGTGCGAAAGTGTATGCTGCACTTAAAGGTGCTGTTGATGGTGGACTTGATGTTCCGTGTGGGGATGGGATTATGCCCTCAGAAGAACGGCTTACGGGTGTTCATATTGCACATTATGCTGCAAAGGAGCCTAAGGGGGTTCAGTTTGCGCAATATTTAAAAAATAAGGCTGAAGCTCAACAGATGGTGGCGCAAGTTAAATTAATTGCAGCGAAGTTGAAGAAGTAGTGGCAGTATGGGTGCATGTTTGGCTAAGGGTTGTTGAGTAAACTGTTTAAAAATATAATTAAAAATTGAAGGTACTAAACGTGGATACTAAAAATCATTTTGTTAAGAAAAAAGCGGTCAAGCGAAGAGGTCCAATGCATGCTGAGCCGGAAGTGGGTATTGAGGGTGTTCCAGAGAGAATTAGGGAGTGGAAGCCGGTTACTGATCTTGGCCGCAAGGTTAAAGAGGGGGTCATTAGTGATATTGATCAAGTATTTGATCAAGGTTCGCCGATTATGGAATCAGAGATTGTTGATTCGCTTCTTCCAGGCTTAGGTGAGGATCTTTTACTTATTGGTCAAGCCAAAGGTAAGTTTGGTGGTGGTCAACGTCGTATTTTTCGTCAGACGCAAAAGAAAACGAAAGAAGGAAACAAAATTAAATTTATGACTTGTGCAGTTGTTGGTAATAGAAATGGATATGTGGGGATAGGTATTGGGAAAAGTAAAGAAACTGTTCCTAGTCGTGATAAAGCCAAACGGAATGCAAGGTTAGGTATTATTCGTATTCGTAGAGGTTGTGGTTCATGGGCAACAGATGCTCGTGAGGCTAACTCTATTCCTTTTGCAGTGGTTGGTAAGTGTGGTTCGGTTCGGATTCATCTTATGCCGGCTCCTCCGGGAAAAGGTCTTTGTATTGAGAAAGAGTGTGCAAAGATTCTTGCTCTTGCGGGTATTAAGGATATTTGGAGTAGAACTGAGGGTCAAGCTAAAACTAAACTTAATCAGGTATTTGCTCTTATGGATGCTCTTCGTAAATTATCAGAAGTAAAGGTACAGCCAGGCGATATTAAAAAATTAGGTATTATTGAAGGAAGAATTAAGGAGAGTGCGTGATTATAAAAATGGTAGCGGTTAAAACTGAAAGTGAAACTCGTCCTGTTATTAGTGCGAAAAGGACTGGTGCTAAGATAGGTGCGCTTAAAAATGCTGCGACTCCTGCAAGTTTGATTGGATCTGACAAACGGGTTGCGGTTGTTCTGGTTCGAAGTTGGTGCGGGGCTAATCCAGATACGGTTAAAACTCTTGATTTATTACGTTTACGTCGAAAGAATTTTTGTGTTGTGGTGAGAGGAACTCCGGCAAATATGGGGATGGTTTGGAAAGTGAAAGATTATGTTACATTCGGTGAAATTAGTTCCGAGACTTTTGATTTGCTTGTTTCAAAGCGTGGTGAGGATTACAATGCTCCTCTTCAAGATGCAAAGGGTAAAGTTAAATCAGTTACTATTGATTATAAGGGTCGAAAGTTGAAACCGTATTTTAGGATGAATCCACCACGAAAAGGATTTGGTCGCAAGGGTATTAAAGTTCCGTTTGGTGTTGGCGGTGCTCTGGGATATCGTGGAGAAAAAATGAATGATATTGTACTGCGAATGCTTTAAATAGAGTTAGGAATATTTTGTTTATTAGGTTAAGTTATGCTGAGAGGGGTTTAAGTGGGGAGGGGTAAGTTGTTTAAATTAATGCAGGGAAAATCATGGTTGTTAATCGTCGAAGAAAGGTAGTAAAGTATCGTGGTCATAGTAATCACGGGGGAGGAATGAGAAAGAAACGCCGTGGCGCTGGTTCACGCGGTGGACGAGGTATGGCAGGTACTGGTAAACGTGCTGGTCAGAAAAAAGCGGGTATGCCGTTACAACTTGGCCAGAGAGGTTTTTTACCTAGGCGATCTCCTGTTTCCATATCTATTATTAATGTTGCATACTTTACTCCGGTTGCGGTTGAGCGTTTAGTTAAATCAGGTAAAGCTACTAAAACAGGAACAGTGGTTGAAGTGGATCTTGGTGGTTTAGGTTATGATAAGCTTTTGGGTACGGGAACAACTTCTGCAAAATTGAAGATTCATGTTGGTTCGGCGAGTCCGAGTGCGATTGAAAAGATTAAGGCAGCGGGTGGCGATGTGATCGTTGCTGCGTAGGTTTTACTATGACGGTTTTAGATCGGGTGATTCGTGTTTTACCAGAGGTTAGGTCACCTTCTGGCCGGATGGGTTTTTCTGAAAAACTTAGATGGTCACTTCTTGTTCTGACACTTTTTTTCGTTCTTGGGCGTATACCTCTGTATGGTCTTGGCGAGAATGCGCTTCAACAGTTTGAGTTTCTTTCTATTATTTTAGGGGCGTCGTTTGGGTCAATCATTAGTTTAGGTATTGGACCACTGGTTACATCATCTATTATTTTGCAACTTCTTGTTGGTACGGGTATTTTAAAGATAAATACACAAACACCAGAAGGAAAACGACGATTTTCAGGTTTGCAAAAAATATTGTCCTTAGTTTTTATTGTTCTGGAAGCAGGTATTTATGTTCTTATGGGTGGTCTTGCTCCGTCGTCTGCTCTTGCGGGAACTCCGGCGTTTGCGCAGTTTGAGATGATTCTTATTTTTCAGCTTATTTTAGGTGGTCTTATGATTATGTTTATGGATGAAATTATTTCTAAATGGGGTTTTGGGTCAGGTATTAGTTTGTTTATTGCGGCGGGTGTTGCACAAGAGATTTTTATTCGGGCGTTTAATTTCTTACCTTCACCAAGTACTCCGGATATTTCGGCGGGTGCAGTTCCTGCTTTGTTCCAGTCTTTAGGCCGAGGGGATGCGACGACGGCAGCTTTGATGCTGGCGGCGCTTGTTTCTACGGTGGTGGTATTTGCAGTGTCGGTTTTTGCGCAATCAATGAAAGTGGAAATTCCACTATCGTTTGGTCGTATTCGTGGGTATAGCATCCGCTGGCCATTGTCATTTTTGTATACTTCAAATATGCCTGTTATTCTTGTTGCGGCGCTTATGGCGAATGTGCAGTTGTTTGCACGTCTTTTTGAGAAATGGGGATATCCCATATTGGGAACGTTTAGTAATGGATCGCCTACGAGTGGTGTTGTTTATTGGCTGACTGCTCCTAGTTTAGTAGAATCGTTTATTACAGGCAGTTTTAATGCTACCATGATTGGTCAAGCAGTGTTTTATACTTCAGTTATGGTTATTGGTTCGGTTGTTTTCTCGATTTTTTGGGTTCAAACTGCGGGAATGGATGCGCATAGTCAGGCAAAGCAAATTCTTGCGTCTGGGTTACAAATGCAGGGGTTCAGACGTGATGATAGAGTTTTGGAAAAGGTTCTTGATCGTTATATTTGGCCACTGACTATTATTGGCGGGGCGTCTGTTGGATTTTTGGCGGCGCTTGCTGATCTTACTGGGGCGTTGTCTCAGGGTACAGGAATTTTACTTACGGTTATGATTGTATACAAACTTTATGAAGAAGTTGCGAAGCAGCACATGGGGGATATGAACCCTGGGTTACGTAAGATGATGGAGTAGAGGCAGATTATGGATGACAATCGTGATACGTTAGAGATGATTATTTCAGGTAGTGATGGTGTTTGTTCTTCTGCCGATGTGACTGACCCTTTGATTGCGATGCCGGATGTTTCACGGTATGAAAAAAGGGGTTTTGTGTTTACGATGTTTAGTTATGTTTCAAGTATGCCTCCTCCAGAAAAGTTGGTTGCGGCTAATTTAGCGCTTCTTAATGGTGAGGTATGGGATGGCGCGACTGCCCCTCTGAGTTTAATTGATATTGCGAAGACTGATAGTGATGAGTTTTCAAGGCATTATGTTCGTTCGATGCATTTT
>CAYJTE010000019.1:9394-9702 GCA_964372965.1 uncultured Methanosarcinales archaeon | reverse complement strand
CTTTCGATTAGTTGCTGATATCTTTGAAAATGATGGAACGTTTGTGCGTAATGCGGTTAATATGCCAGTTTCTTCTAATGATGTACGTCCTACTCAAGAAGTTGAGGTTCTCATTCGAACTGTTGATCTTGAGGGTAATTTTAGAGTTAGAGTTCATGTTGTTTCTGGTGAAGGGTCGGATGTTGCTCAAGTTAGATTAACTGTTAATGGAGTTGAACCTGTTCCGGATGAAGATGGGGATACTGTTCCTGATGCAACTGATAACTGCCTACGTGTTGCAAATAGAAATCAAGCGGATTCCGATAGAG
>CAYJTE010000019.1:5565-9294 GCA_964372965.1 uncultured Methanosarcinales archaeon | reverse complement strand
ACGGAGTAGGAGATGCGTGTGATAATTGTGATAGAGTAGCAAATAGAAATCAAGCAGATGCAGATAGAGACGGAGTGGGAGATGCGTGTGAGGTTGCAACTCCACCAATTATTGTTGATAAACCAGAAATTCCACGATTGGGAGATAATGGGGTTCAAGAGGATGTTCCTCGAGGGCCACTTTGTAACATTCCTGCACTACGAGATTTGGATGTGTGCCAAGAGCCAGTAGATTCGGATGATGATGGAGTACCTGATGATGTTGATAACTGCCTACGTGTTGCAAATAGAAATCAAGCGGATTCCGATAGAGACGGAGTAGGAGATGCGTGTGATAATTGTGATAGAGTAGCAAATAGAAATCAAGCGGACTCCGATAGAGATGGTATTGGAGATGCGTGTGAACCTGTTTCACCTGTGAATCATGCACCTACGCTTAATTCTTTTGATAACATTGTACTTTCCGAAGGACAAGAGATCAACCTTCAATTTAGTGGGGTTGATACTGACGGGGATCAAATTCGCTTCAAAGTGCGTGAGGTGTGTGCTGGAGACCTTGCTGAACGCGTTGTTTGTGGTCTTCGAAATAGTGTACATAATGGACTTTTTCATCGAAATAACTGGAATGTTCCTGCTGGAGCAACTTTTGATTCGGTAACGGGTGAGTTCCGTTTTGCGCCAGCGTTTACCTTTGTTCAACATCCACGTGTTGAACGTGTGGTGGTGTTGGAGTTTGCGGCAACTGATGGAGAACTTCAATCAGAATTTAGAAAGCTTTCAATTACTGTTATTGATGTTAATCGTGCTCCAATTGCAGATAATAAAGCAGTAGTTACTATAAAAAATAAAGCGGTTCGTGTTGCACTTAGCGCTCAAGACGCTGATAGAGAGGATGTTGCTGGTCTGCGTTTTGAAGCTGTAGGTTTTCCTCAACATGGAACGGCAGTGTATAATGGTTCGACTGTGGTGTATACTCCTAATGATGGGTTTGTAGGAATGGATAAATTTAGATATGCTGCGGTTGATCAAATGCATACTCGAAGTCAAGCTGCAATTGTTACAGTAACGGTTAGTGCGGGTCCAATTCCTGATCGTGATAATGATGGTATTGCTGATACTGTTGATAACTGTCCAGATGTAGCTAACAAAAATCAGGCTGATTCAGATAGGGATGGAGTGGGAGATGTATGTGATGTAGTGTTCCCACCACCAGTTAATTCTGATTTGGATAATGATGGTGTTATTGATTCAAAAGATAACTGTGTGAAGGTCTTCAATCCAAACCAGGCTGATTCAGATAGGGATGGAGTGGGAGATGTATGTGATGTAGTGTCCCTACCACCAGTTAATTCTGATTTGGATAATGATGGTGTTATTGATTCAAAAGATAACTGTGTGAAGGTCTTCAATCCAAACCAGGCTGATTCAGATAGGGATGGAGTGGGGGATGTATGTGATGTAGTGTTCCCACCACCAGTTGATTCTGATTCGGATAATGATGGTGTTGATGATGTCGTTGATAACTGCGTACATGACTATAATCCTGATCAAATGGATTCTGATAGAGATACAATTGGTGATGTTTGTGATGACCATGACAACTCTCAACTCTATGAGAATGTGCAGATGCAAACAGTTCGCGTAAGCGAAGTTGTCAGTGTGAATGATCCTGTATTTGTGAGTGTTGCACTTAATAACAATGGTAAGACTAACTTCCGTGATGCACGACTTTTGGTGATGATCCCCGACCTTGGTGTTAGAATCGCATCTGGCGAATTTGATTTGCGAGAGGGTGATGAATATAGTTGGAATACTCAGGTTCAGCTTCCATACGATGCGCCTGCTGGAGTATATTTAGTTCGGTTTGTGTTCCAAGATGCACAGTACCATGAAGTTGCATACAGACAAGTTAGGGTTCGTTGAATTTCAGATGAATGAGAGGAGTTAATTTTTATTAACTTTCTTTAATTTAATTTTTTTGTTTTTATGTGTGAGTGGCTAGAGATATGGATGTTAGTGCCGCATATGGATTTCGGTATGCTTTGAAGATATAGAGAAAACAGGAAATAATTGTATAAATTATTCTTGCTGGCTAATGATAGTTTAGCAGAAAAATTATCCAAACACTTGCTGCCAAAACTATATGTTAAAGAATCACTATTCAACAATAGGAGTTATGTGTAATCACTTTCAAATGCTAAAATTCACGAAAGCTTTATATATTACCCCTTTATTGAATCAATAAGAATTCCAAGATCTTACAAAATTTGGAGGAAGAAAAAATGAGAAAAGGTATTATTGCAATGTTCATTGTGAGCTTGCTTGCTTTGTCCCTGGTTAGTGCTCTTAATAATAACGCTGATCAAGTCAAGTGGGGTTCCCTAAGAATTAATGGTGACTATGTAGATGTAAAGAGAGGCGATGTTCTTGCTGTTGAAGAAGGCCAAACTCTTGAAATACGTGTGGGTATTGTTGCTAACAATGGCGCACGTGATGTTGAAGTTGACGCTAAAATTTCAGGTTATGAAGGATCTGATCGCGATGGTCTTTATGACTCAGAGGATCTTATCGACATTCAAGCTGGAAATACTAAATATGTTAATTTAGCAATAACACTTCCTTCTCGACTAGAGAAGGCTGAATATTTGCTTCGAATGCGTATGCTTGATCAAGACGGCTCCGCTGTAGAACAAGATATTAGACTTAGTGTTGAACCAAAAAGACACAGTGTTGAAATAAGTGATGTTGCTCTCTCACCTGGAAATACTGTTAAAGCGGGTAGATCCGTTCTTGCTTCTGTTTTACTTGCTAATTATGGTGATAAAGATGAGAAGGATGTGAAGGTTACTGTTGCTATAGCTGAACTAGGGGTTAGTGCTACTGAATTTGTTGATATGGTAGCTACTGATGACCACAATGTTGAGTATGAAGATGTTCCTGAAATGTTCTTGCCTATTCCTGCTGATGCTAGAGCTGGGGAATATTCAGTTCGTGTTACTGCTCAATATGATGACTTTGATTCCACTGCTGTTAAAACCGTAACTATTCGTGTGGATTCCAACGAGCAATTTGCTCCTGAAACAACTGGTAAGTTGATTTTAGCTGTTGGTCCTGAGAGTCAAAGTGTTGCTGCTGGATCTAAAGCAGTGTACGGTGTTGCTCTTACAAACGATGGTCGAACAAGTAGGGCTTACGTTGTTGAAGCGGTAACTGGTGACTGGGCTACCACTGCTGTCTCTGAGAACCTTGTTGTTCTTTCACCTGGGCAGAGCAGGGTTGTGTATGTTGAAGTTACTCCTTCTGCTACTACTGCAGCTGGGGAACATGTTGTCTCAGTTTCTGTTAAGTTGGGAGCTGATCTTCTTGAGACTGTTGCTCTACGAACTCAGGTAACTGATGCTCAAAAAGTAGGGACCAATCTTAAGTCTAGTCTTGAGATTGCTCTTATCGTTTTAATTGTACTCTTGGTTATTATTGGCCTTATTATTGGCTTTTCAAGACTCAAAAAAGACGATGAAGAAGAGAAGACTTACTATTAGTAGTAAGATCTTTTTTCTTCCTTCAAATTTTTCTTTTTTATTTGAATTTTTTGTTTTGCCGTTTCATTACTTGAATGAATGCTCTGTTTTTCTGGTTACAATGACTTTTCAAAGATTACTTGCAGTTTCTGGTTCACTCTGTGTTGGTTCTGGTCTTTATCAATTTGTATAGCTATTCTTTTGAGCTATTC
>CAYJTE010000019.1:0-5465 GCA_964372965.1 uncultured Methanosarcinales archaeon | reverse complement strand
AGCTATTCTTTTGAGCTATTCGTTTGAGCTATTCGTTTGAGCTATTCGTTTGAGCTATTCGTTTGAGCTTACCTTTGGAGTGATGGGTCTCTCAGCACTTGGGGGTTTTGTGAGATAGCAGTTGGGGATATGTGACTGGACTAGTGACTGGACTAGTGACTGGACTAGTGACTACTTATGTGGTCAAATAAGAGCGATATAGTTAGGTAACAGAAGGAAGTTTGTTTATTTATAAAAATAAGAAATGGCTGGCGGTAAAGTTATATAGCTCCCTACTATTTTGAGGTTATGGTTTCACGTAAAGAGATGAAGGTGCGATTTGCGGAATTTCTTATATTCTCTCGCCAGGAAATTGGCTGGCTTGCTATTGCGGCGATGGTAGTAGGATTTATTTTCTCGTTTCGTGACTGGGGAGATTCTGAGTTTGATGCGGTCCTTGGATTTGTTCACTTCTTCTTGCTGGTTATTATTTGTATGTTTAGTTTTCTTGTTAGATTTACATTACAAAAATATTATGCGCTATCAATGGGGTATCTGGCTGAATTTAAAGTATGGTGGGTTGGTCTCGCTATTTCGCTGGTTATGGTATTTCTCTCTATGGGAAAAGTTCCATTAGTTCTTTTAGGAGGAGTTTCGGTTGCGTTTATGTCAAGACAACGGATAGGGGAGTTTCGATATGGATTTTCATATAGACAAAATGCGGAAATTGCATTCTGGGGCATATTAGGGAACTTGATTTTAGCATTTTTGTTTAGTGTAGGATTGTATTTTTTTCCAGAGTCATATTTATTTGACAAGGCGATGTGGATTAATATTACTATGGGATTTTTTGCATTTTTGCCACTAGTGCAGATGGATGGACTGTCCATTTTTTTTGGTTCACGAACAATGTTTATTCTTGGTTTTGTGATGTTTATTATTGGTGCGGTGTTAATTGCAACCCAGACAAAGATGGGGCTACTAGTGGTTGGAATATTAGGAGTAGCAGGACTTGTTGTTTTGAATTTGATACGATCAAATAAATAATGAGATGGTGTGTGGGGATGGGTTGAAACATGGGTTCAATAATTGTGTGGGAGAAGGAATGGGTACAGTAATTGTGTGGGAGAAGGAATGGGTACAGTATTTTATGGTCTTGTTCGTGGTAGTTGCGATATTTTTGACTCTACTCTCTAAAGGGGTACTTGTTGGGGCAATGGTGATGCTGCTTTGTGGGTTTGTGGCTGGTCGTTGGTGGTATTTAAAGCGATATACAGAGCAAATCCTTCCATATGTACTCATTTTTCTTGGATTTATGATAGGAATTCTTATTGGATCATTTTGGAGTAGCCGTATATTGAATCTAGTGTCGTTTGTGGTGGGTTTGTATGTTTCGTATATGCTACATCGAAAAGAAGTCATAACATTTAAAAGCCAGAACTTCGTTAAGTAGTATTATGAAAACCTTTAAGGCAAAGAGTGTGATAGTTTCACGTAAGCCGGGAAAGAATAAGGATACTCCGTGGAGTGCATTTATTGGTCTTTTTTTGGATAATAATCCTCATATTAAAGGTAAAACACCATTTGAGGTTCTGGAGATTAAAGGTCTTGAGAAAGTGCGAATAAGGGAACTGCGTAATATTTCTTTATATTTAGCAGGAAATGATATTGTGATAAACAATCTTCGGTCGGTGTCATTTCTGAAAGAAGGAAATATTTTGACGGTGACTGGTGAACAGGATTTGCCTGGAAGTAATGGGAGCAGTTGCGAGATCAAATAGGAAAAATTTTCAGAGAAGGCGTTGATTACTTGTGATATGTTGATTTCTTGCAATGTGTGGGTGTAAAACTTTTATCTATCCACTCTCGTCGGTGAAATCTTCCCGATCGTATCTGAGAAGCATACTTTTTTGGTCCTTTTTTTCGCGCCAAGTTCTAGCAACGTATACTGGTTTTTTAGTACGAGTTTCTATTTCAGTATAATAGGTTGCGGTTGAGGCGGTTCCGGGTGTAGGGGTGAATACTTGGGTGAGATTTACAAAGAGATGATGTTTATCACAGAACTCTTTTAGCTCTGCGGTTGCTTCAATGGTGGATCCAGGGTGCGCGGCGACGAAATAGGGGACTAAACGTTTGTGAGTCTGTTGTTCAGTGTTAACTTTTTTGAATTCTTTGAGGAATTCGATGAAATGTTGCTTGGTTGCTTTGTTCATGGATTTAAGGACTTGATCTGAAATATGTTCCGGTGCGATTTTTAAACGCGTAGTGAATTGCATTATTTTACGAAAGAGTTTTTTCTGATCCAAAATGATGTCGTGGCGTATGGCAGATCTGAGTTCGAGTGATGTTCCGTTATACTTCTGATTGAACTTTTCAACTTCTTCAAGAAGGGGGTATAAGTCGTCACTGATTACTCTGTTTGGACAACCTGCACACTCTTGGTTGCAATAGTCTTTCTTATTATACACGATGATGTTTTGGTTTAGGATGGGTGAAGAAATTGTTTCTGGGTGTTTGTAGAGATTACAATGAGATCCGTACATGTTTAATGTGGGAAGAGTAAGATCATTTATTTTTTGAGTTCCATTTTGATAGAGTGTTTCTATTTCTTTGATGATACTTTCTTTTGACCTTTTGGCTACTTCTTTTCCTTGCACGAGGGGGATTATGCAAAAATTACAACTACCCCAACAGCCTCTGCCAATTATAATGGAAGATTCTAATTTTTTGACCATGCTTTGGTTGAACTCAAAATTTTTACACTCTGGATGAAGTTGTCTTGTAAATGGAAGTTCGTAGATATAGTCCATTTCTTGTTCCGTTAAAGTGTGAGCGGGTCTGGTGTGATAAAGGAACCCGAGTCCGGTTTGTTCAATAAAGGCGTCGTCGGGAAGCAGATATTGGGTTCTGGTGAGGAGTGAAAATTTTGTTTTGTCTTGTTCGCATTCTTCGAAACTTGGAAGTGTGCGAGTGTCTTTTGAATCGCGGGAGAGTTGGTCTTTTCTTATTCGATAGGTGAGACCTTCAATTCTGGGGAGTTGGAGTTTATCTTTGATGAGGTCAAATTTTTCTGAGTGGTAGTTGATGGTCTCTAGTTTGTGGATGAGTGTTAGGATAGATCTGTCCGCGTTACCATGTAACAACAGGTCTGCTTTGGAGTCGTGAAGTATGCCTCGTCGTAATTTATTTTCTTTGTAGTCGAAGTGAGTGAACCTGCGGATCGTGGCTTCAACTCCACCAATTATGGTGATTGAATCTTTGAAGAGTGATTTTATTTTTTGGGTGTAGGTGATGAGTGCGCGTTCTGGTACGAGGACGTTTTCTCGCGGGTGAAGCATAGGAGTGTAATTTGCGAGCATGGAATCAAGTAGACCGCTTGTTATACAGAAAAAATATTTCGGTTTGCCACATGATTGGTAGTCTTGGTCTTTGATTGGTTGTCCGATGACTGCTACTTTGTAGCCTTTGCTATCGAGAAGCCTTGTAAGAATAGCTACACCACTTAGTGGATGATCGTAGTAAGGATCGCCAGTTACAAAGATGACATCGAACTGAATGAAGTTGGAATGGGGGTAATATTTTTTACCGGTTTCTAGGTTAATTGGAAGAAATGCTCGCTTTTGTTCAGATACTTTTTCAGTTTGGTTTTGATCCATGTGGAGATTTCGCTAGGTTGTTATTTTTAGATCAATTGAATAAGATTATGGTTGTTTTTGAGTGCATTTTGAAGTGTATGGGAAGTTATGTTTGACCTTATATTTAAATGATATCACTTTTTAGTGATTATTTAGCAACCTTTAAATAAAAAGTGGGTTTTTAGTGTGTAGGAGGAATAAACTATGAATCAAATCGAGGAAAATATTACAAAATCATTCCATTTAGCTAAGAAGGATATTTACGGACTCTATGTGCACGTACGGAACTTGTATGCGGAAGTTCAAACTTTAAAGGGAAAGGCTGTAGTTCTTCGTTCTACAAAAAGTCTTGGTGTGGCTGCACTAACAACACTTGTCGCTTCAAAAATAAGTACTACGGTGCATGCGGGTAATTGTGCATATGCTAAAAATATTAAAAATTTGAACAGAATTTCTTTTATGACTACTGCGGATGCTCGATCCCAAGGATATGCGCTTTGCGCGTGTGTGAGGTAAAAAGGATGTCACATATTTCTCAAATTATATCAGCATTAAGTCCTCGAGGTTTTCGAGAACAACATCTTGCGATTTCTGCGGATCAGTCTATTCCGGATCATGTGATCGATTGCTTACGTGCGTTGTATATTAACAATAGAACGTTAGGTTATTTTTCCGGGCCCCATACTGGAAAAACGCCTATTTGTGTTGATACACTTGCAGGTTATATTGCGGGTGAATTGAAGAAACTTGAGCCTCACTTAGCGGAGCTTCCTATGAATTCTGCGGCTCATGGTTTTGTGGATTCTGAGAGAAAATATTTTGCTCGAAGCCGAAGATAAAAGCTGTTCTTTTGACTAGTCTTAAACAGGGGGTGATAAATACAATGTGCATTTTGATAGTATTTGTATTCTTGAATTGAGATTCAGAATAAAAAATTAATCTCGGAGCTTGATTCAGATACGATGATCCAAGAAATATACTTTTATTTATTGCATGGGTAAATAAACATTATGAAATGATACCCCACTGAATACGACCCGATTCTAGTCAGTATGGTTACTTCCTCGGTTGAGCCTTTTCATAGGGTTTTCCATCACAGTTCACATATCCTTTTAGAAGTAATGAACCTATAGTGGATAATTTTACCAGTAAATTCTTGTTTTGCTCTTTTACCTCCACCAGACGTGAACTAACAAGTCCCTTGTATTGCATTGTTCCGTTCAAATGATATGAAAGTAAGGATGGTGATAATCCTGTTTTTTTACCTAACATGCTCATGGTGATGAAATCTTGTGCATTTAATTCTGAGAGAATGATCAATTTGCTCTGCGTTAACTCGTTATAGTATGATAACTTCATAATGGGGAGTAACATTGGTTTTTTATCCATCACGCCAAATGCTTTTAGTCCATTGGCATAGGCAGCACTTAAGGCTGCACAGGTGCTCAAACGATCTCCAGTGGCTATATTCACAATAAGATCATCATTGTTATGAACAGAACAAATTTTTCCAAAGTGGAAAAACATCTCCTCCATGATATTTCCATCCGTTTCTATAATTTTGATTGGAATGGAAAAAATATGCAACTTCTTCTCTACTGATTGTGCTTTCTTGAGGTAATTTTTAGGACATATTAGATAAATCCTTTCGGTAGGGAATTCTTTCATGCCCACAAAGAGGGCATCCAGATTGTCTCCTGCTGGGGCAATAACTGTATAACTCATATCATACTCTTTAAATTTATAGTAATATAAAGATTGTGTTGTATATTTCAATTTTTATTTGAAACATTAAAGATTAACTATTTAGCGGAGAAGGATTCCCATTACTATTAATGGGGCGGCCATAAA
>CAYJTE010000018.1:0-9843 GCA_964372965.1 uncultured Methanosarcinales archaeon | reverse complement strand
AAACTTCGTATTTCACCTCGGCCGATTAAACATATTTCATTTGAACCAGAGTTAACAATTGAATATGAGCGCCGACATTTTGATGGAGATGCATTAAGATATTACCGTAAACATGCACACTTTTATGAGGGGCTTTCGCGTACGCAACTTCGCGACGTTGACAGGTTCATCTACACTCACTTTCTTGCAGAAGGAACCATTAACGAAGCTGTTCCTCAAAAAATAGTTCCTCATCCAACCAGAGACGCACTGGCTTATTTTAAAGAACACACAGAATTTTATGGCAATTTGTCACGAAGTGAACTACAACGAATAGATTCAGGATTGTATAGGGCGTTGTTGAGACAAAAAACGTTTGATACCGCAATTCCCGAAGATCAACGGTTTTCAAAATGCGATGAAGGAGAAGGACCATATCGTGGGAGAGAGAGTCCATTAGAGTATTTTTTGGCTCATCGCGAAGAATTCATGGGGGTAAG
This sequence comes from uncultured Methanosarcinales archaeon, assembly GCA_964372965.1. Taxonomy (GTDB): domain Archaea; phylum Nanobdellota; class Nanobdellia; order Woesearchaeales; family GW2011-AR9; genus CAMAVK01. The sequence goes on along the minus strand of CAYJTE010000018.1, from coordinate 9,364 downwards.
TCGAGGTAAACTTAGTCGGATTGATCGAGGACTCTACATAGCATTGAAAAATTGGGGACAACTCGAAGAAGCGTTTCCCAAAAATTCAAAACCAGAAGAAAAAAATCCCCTAGATAACCATATCACTGCGCTAGAATATTTTAATGCGCATAAAAATGAATTACCCAACTTTAGAGTTGATTTAATTAAAAGCCATCCCTGGTTATGGAAAGCATTACATGATGCAGGTGAACTTGACTTGGCACTTCCGGATAGAAGACGAACTGGGAAGCCATTTCCGTTCCCAAAGGAGAATGGAACCGGACCCTATCATGGGTATAGCTGCGCACTTGAGTGTTTTGTTGAAAATAGGGATAAATTGAAAGGCATTACCCGCGGCACTCTTCCTCAAATATCTTGGGCTCTCTACCAAACATTACAAAGAAATGATCATTTATATATCGCATTTCCTCTGAACGGGGAGTTTAACGAACAAGTAGCTCGTACTGAGATCAACCGTTTCAAAATTGAGCAAGGAGATCCAAAATTGTTTAGGGGGTTTTCATCTCCACTAGAATACTTCATAGCAAACACCACTAAGTATACGGGCCTTACGAGGACAGAGTTACAACATAAAGATGCAATTTTAGCAAATGCTTTACGAGAACGAGATCAGATGGAAAATGCTATCCCCCTTCAATTTCGAGGATTTCCAACCCCCATTGCATATTTGCAAGCTCATCCGGAAAAATATGCTCATTTGAAAGGACGTGGAGAGCTTTCACGGGTTGATCAAAGTCTGTATATAACGCTTCAAAAACGAGGTCAACTCGATGAGGTATTCCCTCGTCTTAGAAATAGGAAGTGGCGTGGCCATGATTCACCATTAGGTTATTTTATGGCACATGTTGATGAATATCTCGGGCTCGATCTCAACAGTCTTAGACAAAAAGATCGTCAACTAGCAGCCTCGTTGCATAGACATGGAGAGCTAGAAAAGGCGTTAGCCACATTAAACAATAGAAAACACCAATCCTCCGTACCAGTAGAGTCAAGTGTCCCAGTAAAGGATCTCCACATTATCTCTCCAAATACTCCCATGATCCCACAACAAAGGATGGTTAATAGCGATGAAGTGTGGGCAGTGGAAAAAGCCACAGCATATTGTGCAGCCAATCCTTACACGACTCTTCCGAAGGATGTTGTAACAGAGTTTTATCAACACTATCGAATTTTACACCAAAGAGATGTAAGTGTTGGTCTGCAGAGTCTTGGTGGATATGTTGGTATTTCACGGCAAGTCTCAGGAAAGTTACTCAAGTTTGCCGGACTCCATGCATTAAGATAGGCTAGTAGAAAGAGTATTCACCACACAAAATACATCTCTAGGTAAGAAATAATAAAAATTATGTAAGAACTATCCTCTTTAGTTACAAAACTATTATATAGTTCAATCCCTTTCAATACCATAGCCGGGATATACTAAGCGGTATATCAACCATAAAGAAGGGGGGATAACATGGAAAACTATGGCCGAAGGTATACAAGTATTAAAGCAAAGCGTGAAGAAGTAAGTCGAATTCTATACGGGCTGTATGGCTCAGCGTACAAAATGTCACCAACATTAAGGTTAGTATTTGAAAAAACGAGTGATGAAGGAAGAAGCCTTAACGGATAGGAGCTATGGAGTGTAAGAGACTCCTTTCTTTCTTTTTTATGGTTTGCATACCAACAAAGAACTATTTCAAACCAAAGTAACGAAACAAACAACACACAATATTTATATCCCAATCTCACAACCAACACCCATGGAGAGCAAAAATTTCGATTGGCCAAAATACCTCTTCGAGTGTTTCAACTCTACTCAATTTCTCGCTCTATCAACTCTTGGTGCTGAAGGTACTTGGACATGTCCCGTATTCTTCGCCCATGACCACAACTATAACTTGTATTTCATCTCACAACCAACATCAAAACACATGGGTAACATCTCCTACCGAAATAGTATCTCACTTGCAATCTACAGTACCAACCAAAATCCCGCACAAGATGTTTACGGCATCCAAATGAAAGGCAAAGCGATTCTGGTAGATGATAAAGAAGTTGAAAATGTATTCAAAATATATTATACTCGAAGTCCAGCCGGAGCGGTCATGCAAGACAACCATCCACATAAATACCAGGGATCAAAAGCCGAATGGAAATTTGTAAAGATAGTTCCCGACGAAATATTTTATTTCGACACTCGTTTCTTTGGTGAAAAAAGACAAGTTGTACCAAAAGACATTTTCAAACCAAAAAAAGCAAATAAGAACCAGTGAATAAGTAAACGAAGGAAGCTAACAAAAGTCACCACCCTCTCTCTTTGCGGTCGATCTCATTATGCACTAAAATAGGACAATGAGACGCAAACAACATGGTTGGTCCCAAAGTCACCCGAGTAGCAGACAATCGTTTCAACAGCTTCTCTGTATTTTTTGGAATACCAAATAAATCTCCGAAAATAAATGTCATATTCTCAGGTATAAAAACAGTTCTCACATCCTCCCCTTTTGGATGCAAATACAACAATGAATACGAAGACGCCGCACGATTCTGTACCAGCCACTCAAACGACTCCTTCCCCACACGGATCCCCGGAGCCACCTCCTTCCACTCATGCATTTTCAACTGAGCACCACGCGCAAGCGCGTCACGAACAACTTTAGCAACCGAATGCTCATCAAACCCCAAATCAACCAGTGCAGACCCATCAAATGACACAATTTTTGGCGAATATGGCGGACCATTAAGAACCACATGAAGAACAGTATCTTGTCTAAGACCGCGCGAGACCCAAAACGTATTTGCAATCACCCGACATACAAGGCCTGATTCCGTTCGATCATCAATAACAAACTCCCCCGTACTGCCCTTTAGAGATAATAAAATGAATTCTCTCATAAATAAAAAACACCAAACCTCCTTTATAATACTATCCCCAAAACACTACTTCACCCGTTGTTGTACCCAAAACTGGAGCATTCGTGAGTATCCCTCATCATCCCACACATGCAAATATCGTTTTTCACCTTCTGGATCCTCAAAAATAGGATTATACAACCCATTAAAATCAGGGGGGATAATAATACATACAAGATCCTTTTTTTCTCTCCCGCGGGTACCGCCTGCAATATACTGAGAATAAAAAATTCCTCCCCTCGTAGCATCCCTGAGCGCAAATTCCTTAGGTTTACCAGAGTTACGAGTAACAGTATACGCACCTATTTCTTTTGCATTTGACGTTACTCGATACACAGCTTTTCCTGGTTCAGCAAACACCACCATCGCTTCTTGCAAACTCGCAGCAGCCATACTTGATCTATCTTTTTTATAGATATATTCATTTCTTTCCTCATAACTTTTTTCTGTATGGGAAAAAATCAACTTTACAATAGGAAAACTACACTCTACCTCCCTCCACTTTCCATGTCGAATCTTTTTCTCAAGAACATTCGGACCCATGTAATAATGTGTTGTACAATTCATATCCCTAGCAAGGGAACTATTCGAAAGTCCAGATCGCAGCGCTCTAACAATAAGTTCATCTTTAAGATTCAATGCAGGAAGACTATTTTTTCGAGCCGAAAGTTTTACTTCTTCTTTAAAAGATATATGCCACTGTTCACCATTTTTTCCAGAACCAAGTAGTGTTCCTTCCTCAATCAATTTGTCAAACAATTTTTCATTATTCATCAACTATATCTCCTCTAATCACTTTAAAAACATGCGCTCTATAATCATCATCAAAATAGTGCCATCTATATTTTTAATTAGAATAGTGTCATCTATATTTTTAATTAGCTATTATATCTTGATTATCCCTTCTTCTTAAGTAATAATAGGGTATCACTTATTTACTCTATATCCACCTTATCAACTTCAACCACAATCATTTCATGATCTGATTTTCCAAGAAATGTTGTAGCCGAAATCCCCCTAAATCCTCGAACAAAAACATGGTCTAAATCTTTATCACAAAACATTTTTATAATTGCGGTGCGTGAACATGTCTTCATCCGATTTGAAACCAGTGTAAGGTTCATGAATTTTGATTTCATCTTTACAAATGTTGTATTAAAATCTCCTATCACAATTATAGGGCCAGAAACAAGAGAAATTTTTTCCCGAAGATAGTTCATCTGCAATTCATACAATTTTCTATGATGACCCAGTGCCAAATGAACACAAAACAAATCGGTATTAAGTGCTGGGATATAGCAGTGCACATATCCTCCTCCTCCACCCATAGTATCCTTCACCGGAAAACCAGTATCAACAACATGAACGAGGGGCATCTTAGCTGCCACGAGTACATTAAGTGATATCTGATTAAATTTCGTCTTGTGACCTGCACCAAATAAGCAATATGTATACCCCCTCTGTAACAAACCTTCACGGATCTGTTCTTTTTGGCCATTCAATATTTCACAAATACCAACAACATCTGCCCGGGAAAGAGAAATCGTACGCAAAGTATCTTGTAGAGAAGTTCTAGAATATATCAGTTGTGGATCAGATCTAAAATGAACATCAAAGTGACCAAGCAGCATGGAACGAAGCCTTGTCCCATCAACCCCAAACATATGATTATAAAACGCAATACGCATAGGAAATCGTAATAACTGCCTCTTTAAAAAATATCCCCTTCACTAGAAAAACCCCTCTATATTCACTACCCTCTCTAGTATCAAAAACTATTTAAACGCAAACTCCAGTAAAAATATATGACGGTGCAAGATGATATCATTCGTTTCTTAAAAGTAACAGGTCCAACGATTCCAAGTAAAGTAGCAAAACAAGTAAAAACCGAAATTCTCTACGCCTCAGCTCATCTCTCGGACCTCGCATCGCAGAAGAAAGTCAAAATATCTTGTCTCAAAATTGGTGGCACCCCATTATATTATCTTCCTGGCCAAGAAGATCAACTCTTCCACTTCGCCGCCGGCAATTTAAACCCCAAAGATTACATTGTAGTAGAAAAGTTAAAAAACGAAAAAGTGCTTCGTGAGTCCGACCTCGATCTCTTAACCAAAGTATCACTAAGAGGATTAAAAGATTTCGCCATCCAGCTCAATGTAACCACCCCGGAGCGCACCGAATTGTTTTGGCGGTGGTATTTAACACCTGCTGACGAAACAAATCAATTAATCTCAAATATTTTGGATCCGAAACATACCATCATTCCGATTGCATCCGAAGTAAAGCCAGATACTACCCAAGATTACGCCTCGCAGCTACAAAATGAATATCACGCCGAACTCCAAGAACGTTACGACGCAGAACAAAGATCTGCCGCCGAATCAAAAGTATCCAAATCATCTTCTAATTCAACCATAAAAGTCCAAACAACCCTTATTGAAGTAGATTCCTCTTCTCAAGTCACAGCAAACGCAGCAAAACAAACTTCTTCCCCCCAAGAGCAATCTGTCAAAAAACGTGGACGCCCCAAATCAGAACATCGCCTCCAAATCATACCACTCACAACCTCATTACTCCCCACTCCCCCACTACCTACTTCTTCATTACCACCTACCCTCTCCTCAACTCTTACCTCGGCAGAGCGTATTCTCAAAAAAAACATTGATACCGAGTTTGGAAAAATGATGGAATCCTATTTTGAAAAATTAAATATCGAATCTCTTGAGGGAGAATCAATACGCAAAACCGAAATCAATTACATCGTAAAAATTCCAAGTGCCGTAGGACATATTAAATACGTAGTCAAAGCAAAACAAAAAATCAAAACGGACGAAAAAGATCTTGCCGCAGCATACCTAGAGGCTCAACTCAAAAAACTTCCTCTTCTTTATTTATACACCGGCGAACTCACCAAAAAAGCGCAAGAAATGATCGCAGTTGGAGCCTATGAAAACATGACTTTAAAGAGGATAGAGTAAATAACAAAAATAAGATTCTTCAAAACCACATTCTTTTTAACCATCACCCCCTTCTTATAATAAATGGGCCTGCAAATCAAAGATCTTGTCACACGAAAAGAAATCACCATCCATGACTTGAAAGGTCAAATTCTCGCAGTTGACACCATGAATTTATTATATCAATTTCTAACAACTATTCGGGGACCAACTGGTGGACCACTCACAAGCGACAAAGGTCAGATAACCAGTCATTTAGTCGGGCTCTTCAACCGCACAACCAGCCTCATGGAAGAAGGAATTAAACTCGCATTTGTATTTGATGGGATAGCACCTGCAATCAAACAAAAAACATGGGAAAAGCGAGCTGAAGCCAAAGCCCAAGCCACTTTAAAACTAAGAGCAGCAGAGGAACAAGGCGACTACGAACAAGTTGAAAAATATTCCAGACAAACCACCGTTCTCACAAGAGAAATGGTCTCCGACGCGAAACGTCTCATCGCATCACTTGGCTGCCCGATCATTAACGCTCCAAGTGAAGGCGAAGCACAAGCAGCCCACATAGCGAAAACCAAAAGGGCGTACGCCGCCGTATCACAAGATTACGACACTCTCATCTTCGGTTGCCCAATTGTCATTCGAAATCTTTCAATCGATGGAAAACGAAAAAAGCCAGGAACACTCGCTTATGAAATAGTAAAACCGGAACAAGTCGAACTTCAAACAGTGTTAACTGAATTGAAACTCACCGAAGAACAACTCCAAATCTTAGCAATCTTAATCGGAACCGACTACAACCCTGGTGGAATCAAAGGTATCGGCCCCAAAAAAGCTCTAAAATTACTCCATGAGCATGGCACAAATTATCCAGCCATATTTGACCAAGTCGGCTGGGCTGGATCGTACCCTAATCTACCTTGGCCAGATCTCTTAAGAACGATTAAAGAGATACCCGTAACTGATGAATACCAACTCGAATGGACTCAAATCAATCAAGAAGAACTCACCAATTTGTTAGTCAACAACTATGGGTTCAGCGAAGAGAGAATAAAAAGTAAACTAGTTAAATTATCAAATATCCAAAAAGAAAAAGCGCAGACAGGATTAAGTAAGTTTTTCTGAAAGTGAAATATCCAAAGATAACTTTATTAAACAACATTCTCTTAAACAAACATGCTCGCAGCAAAAACCACGTTAGAACATGCCCAAACCGTCAAAGAATATTTGGTGAAGCACAACCTCATGCACCAAGGTTTCTTAACGGTGAAAGAGTTTAACTTTATTTATTTCGCTATTGTAAAGAAAGCCAAAGTCCCAAACGCAACAATTCTGAACACCAAATTTGATTTCCCTCAAAAGCGCAATAACCCTACCCCAGAAGAGCTCTTACAAAAATCACTCACCAAAAAAGAACGAGAACTCATCCCCAAAACCCAAGAGATTATTGGAACCATTATGATACTTGAAATTCCACCAGAACTCCAAAAAAAAGAAACCATAATCGCCGAAGCCTACCTTAAAACCAACAAATCCATTAAAACAGTTGTCAAAAAAGAAGACATTCATACCGGTGAATTCAGAACAAGAAAAGTAAAAGTGCTCGCAGGATATAATACCACAGAAACAACACACCTCGAGTCAGGAGTGAGAATTAAATTAAACATCGATCAAGTCTATTTTTCTGCAAGATCCGGCCACGAACGTCTTAGAATCGCAAATCAAGTAAAAGCCAAAGAAAAAGTCTTAGTTCTATTCGCTGGATGCGCCCCATTTCCACTGGTCATTGCCAAACACGCCAAGCCCAAAAAGATAGTCGCAATCGAATTAAATCCTATCGCTTGCAAATACGCTGAGCAAAACATCGAACTAAACAAAATGCATAACACCATCACCCTCATCTGCGCTGATGCCAAAATTCAAACTCCAAAATTGAAAGACAAATTCGACCGCATCGTCATGCCTCTTCCTAAAACGGGAGAAGAGTTTCTTCCAATCGCGCTTCCTACCGTAAAAAAAGGCGGCATCATCCATCTCTATGCCTTTTTACAAGAAAAAGAGTTCACCACCTATCGAAAAAAAATCAGAGACCTTACAAAAAAAATGAAATACCACATTAAAATTCTAAAAACCGTGAAATGCGGCCAGTTTGGACCAGGAATATTCAGAGTTTGTTTGGATATCAAAGTGAATTGAGATGTAAAACAATTAACTCATAATTAAGATATAATTTTCTTTTTCCACCATGTTGTTGCAAGACAGGACCGCTGTCTTATCTGCACAGAAAGGAAACAAGAAAATATGGTGGAAAAAGCAATGCAAGACAACAAAGTTATCTGATCCACACTCTCAAGACCCGTCTTAGAACAGAAGTTATAATGTATCTTTCAAGTGAGTGGGATATCGAGTTAAACATCTGGGTTCAAAACACCCATGCCTTCCAAAAAGAATATCATCCACTTATTGAAGTTTATTCACCTTATATAGTAGACTAGGAACTACTATTGATAACTAAAGTGCGCCTTTTGGGTCACCGCTATTTACATAGTTAGGAGTTTGAAGAGTGTTCAATAAAAGACAGGGTTCCCATACACACATTTGATGATAAAAATAATCAAATTCTCTCCGTACTCGAACAAGATCCTCGTATGGAACTACTTCACATATCAAATAAAATCTCGCTCACTCCATCACCTAGAACCGTCAGGCTCAACCACCTAAAACAACATAAAACCCTTTGGAAAGTAATTCCCATATTTGACCATTCACTGTTAGGGTTCAACACCCATCGTCTCTCACTCACCCTTGCCAAACATAGTGAGCGAGTCAAATTCATCTCGTATCTTCACACCAAAAAAGAAGTTACCAAAATCTATGAACTGCTTGGAAAACACGATTTAGACATCGAGTTAGAATTCAAAACAACCTTAGAGCTTGACAATTTCCTCGAAAAATTACGACTTGATTTACCTAACATCAAATAATTTCAGATAATAAACATCCTAAACAAATCTCAAAAAAGAAAAACAAAAAATAAGCGAATACTAAGAGACTTACGCAGACTCTTCGTATCCTTCTTCGTCTCCTTCAGAACCCTGGTTGTCACCAGCGGCCCGCTCTTGACGAGGTGCTTTTTGTAAAACAGCAATCTTATCGGCTTTAAGGCCTCGATCTCCCTGTGCTCCTTCAAAGGAAACGCGATCATTATCGTTAATGAACACGCCACGTGGGATAGCTGTGAAATGTACAAAATAATCTTGCCCATCGTCACCAGTAATAAAACCAAACCCTTTCTTTCTATTAAAAAACTTTACGACTCCTTCCATTTTACTTATTCCTCCTAACTCTCTTGAGAAATACAGATGTACGCTCAAGTAATAAGCTCCTAAAACCACCTTGATTTATAAAAGTATTGGTAAAAAGAGCTCAGTATCACCTTATCAAATAACACCAAAATGAGCCAAAATGGA
>CAYJTE010000017.1:0-10002 GCA_964372965.1 uncultured Methanosarcinales archaeon | reverse complement strand
TTGGCGAACATGGCTGTGGTCACTTTGTTCCAGACTTGCTTATTGGCGCAAGAAATGTTTAGGTTTTTCTGCGTAGAAGTGGGTGGTTGCGCAGAGATGAGGGGTTATGCAGAGATGGGTGGTTCCTTGTTTCGTGTTTCCCGTAAGGGACAGCTCTTTTGTTGTTTATTATGTTGGATGGTGAGAGATTGATTTGGATGGCAAGGGATTGATTCGGATGGTGTGAGATTGATTTGGATGGCAAGGGATTGATTCGGATGGTGAGAGATTGATTCGGATGGTGAGAGATTGATTCGGATGGTGAGAGATTGATTCGGATGATGAGAGATTGATTCGGAGGATGAGAGATTGTTTCGGATGGATGAGAGATTGTTTCGGAGGATGAGAGATTGTTTCGGATGGTGAGAGATTGATTCAGATGGATGCTACGAGCTTTTCAACAAAGTCAAGTGGGCTCATTCTTATTCAAACTTTATTTTATTGTTTCTTTTATGCTTCTTTGGTACCGATAATTCTTTAATGTGCAGCCGCTTTATTTTGTTATGGTGCTTGATAAATCTACACTTCTTAAGTATTATAAGAGGCGTGATGTGCAGGAGGCATTAGTTCTGCAAGCGCGTGATAAAGAGATCGGTTTTCGCTATGGTGATGGTTTTGGAAAACGTCCTGATGTTTTGTTGTATCCTCAAGATGTTATGGAAGTTGCGCTGCGCGGGGTAAGTTCTTTTCATGCAAGTGAAGAGTTGTGGTTAAGTCCACTGCGTATTAATTCTGAGATGAATCGGCGAGAATTAGACGGTATTCGCAGCGGATGGGATTTACTGCTGGATATTGATTGTGTGGCTATTGAGTATTCAAAAATTTGTGCACAACTGGTGGTGTCGTTTCTCAAATATTGTGATTGTGATAGTTTCAGTATCAAATTTTCTGGTAATAAAGGTTTTCATATCGGTGTTCCGTTTGAAGCATTTCCCAGTCGAATAGGGGAGATTGAGACAAGACTTCTGTTTCCTGAAGCTCCACGTAAAATTGCGTTTTATGTTAAAGAAAATATTAAAGATGCTCTTGCTCGTCGTATTTTAGAATTTGAGTTGGGTGATGTTAGTAAGGTTGCAATCAAAGTTGGTCTACCAACGAGTGATATTATTAAGTATGAAAATAAGGATGGTGTTCGTGTTGGAATACTTGATGTTGAGAAGTTTTTGGAAATTGATACGGTCCTTTTGACATCACGGCATTTGTATCGTATGGCGTATAGTCTTCATGAAAAATCGGGTTTAATTAGTTTGCCTATTTCTGTTGATCAATTAGCAGGTTTTGATAGGTCGCAGGCGTCTATTAAACTACTAAGTACTACTGCTCCACTGGCTCCATTTATGAGCCGTTCTGTTCGATTAGAGAGTGCACGTCGGTTGCTTACTCAGGCATTTGATTATGAAGTTAAAATTAAATTTGATGTTATTGATGAAAGAAAGAATGTTCGGCCTGAATTGGTTCTTGCGGGGGCTATTCCTAGGGAGTTTTTTCCACCGTGTATGCAAAAAATTGATGCAGGCATCTCTGATGGAAGAAAGCGGGCACTGTTTTGTGCTATTCATTATTTAGGAAAAATTGGATGGAGTAGAGAACAAATTAATGTATGGGTGGCGGATTGGAATTCTCGTCAGGTAGATCCTCTTCGTGAAGTATATCTTAAAGGCCAGATGGCACATTTTGTACCTGGTGAACGGTTGTGCCCAAATTGTAATAGTGAGGCGTATTACAAAGGCATTGGAGTGTGTAACCCGGATCTATTTTGTCGTAAAATAAAGAATCCTGTTAATTATACTCTTCTTAAATTTCGCAACTTTGAAGAACAACGTAAAGTGGATGAGGAGAAAATACGAAAAGAGTTGCGTCGGGCAAAGAAGAAAAAGGTTGCTACTTCTGGTACGCCGAATAGTGCTTCTGAAATAAACGCTACCGTGAATCTTGCTCCCATTACTCAGTCTGATGTTAGCAAGGAGGTTAGTAGGGAAAATATGGTGACTGAGAAAAATACCAAAAATGAGTAGTAATGTTGAAATTGGTTGATTTTATTGAGGTTGGCGAAAGCTTTATAAAGAAACTATCGTTTTTACCCGCTGGATGGCAGGGTATTTTCTACAGATAGTCGTATTTCACTCGAATTAATACTACTCTAGAGAATATGCTGTAATGCCTTGGTGGTGTAGCTCGGCCTAGCATGAAGCCCTGTCGAGGTTTCGAGTGACGGGAGTCTTTTCGCAATCAGCAAAAAGGCTTCGACCCGGGTTCGAATCCCGGCCAAGGCGTTTAACATTGGGCCGGTAGCTCAGCCTGGTAGAGCGCTTGACTTTTAGTCAGGCATGTCATGAATTTGACGTGTGCGTTTCAGAGCAGACATCAAGCGGTCGCGAGTTCGAATTTGCTGCACATTTGAGGTTCATTTGTGTGCTATAGAATGTCTCGTCCGGCCCGCTTATTTAATTTGGGTGGATCCCAATTGAAAACAACCAACCCCCTACAACATGGCACTTGACATAACAAAACATACTCTAGTTCCAGTGCATTCAAAGATTAGTGACAACGAGAAGGATAAGATTCTTTCTACTATGCTGGTAACGGTGTCTCAATTACCAAGAATTCAAATTTCTGATCCGGGTATTGCAAAATTATCTGTTAAAGCGGGTGATATAGTAAAAATTGAAAGGAAGAGTCCGACTGCGGGTGTGAGCTTCTATTATAGGGTGGTTATTGATGGTTAATGCAGATAAATCTATACTGGTTCGAAAATATTTTGAAGAGAAGAGATTTGTTGATAGTTCTATAGCTTCGTTTAACACTTTAATTGATCGTGGGCTTCAAGAAGTTATTGAAGAAAATAAAGAAGCTGAGCCTGCTATTATCCCCCATAATATTGAAAAATTTAAGATTCGCTTTGGCAGAATTACAGTGGGAAAACCAGAGATTACGGAAGCTGATGGTAGTAAAAGACCAATTTTTCCAATGGAGGCACGTCTTCGGAAGATTTCGTATCATGCACCTATTTATCTAGAGGTTAGCAGTTATATTAATGATGTACAACGTGAAAATTTTGTTGCTGAAGTTGGTAAAATGCCTATTATGCTTAGGAGCAAATATTGTCATCTTTCTGGTCTTTCTCGTGAAGATCTTATAAAGCGGGGTGAAGATCCGTCTGATCCTGGTGGATACTTTATTATTAATGGAACTGAGAGGGTAATTATTAATGTGGAGGATTTAGCTCCTAATAATTTTATGGTAGAGCGTGATGGACCTGGTCAGGCTACGGGTCGGTATTTTGCATCAAAGGGGTCGTACAAAATTCCTCATACTATTGAAAAGAAGAAAGATGGGTTATATTATCTTTCCTTTACTAGGGCTAAACAAATGCCTTTAGTTGTGGTTCTGAAAGCTCTGGGTCTTATTAAAGATGAAGATATTATGAAATCAATTTCTACTGATAAAACGTATGATGAGATCATTTTAAATTTATTTGAGTTTGTGGATATTAAAACGCAAGAAGATGCAATTGATTATATTTCAAAACGTGTTGGTATTGCTCAGGTTCGTGAAATTAGAATTGAACGGACTCGTGAGTTAATTGATAAGTATTTACTTCCAAATGTTGGAATGGATGCATCGTTTCGGGTGATGAAGGCAAGGACGCTGTGTAAAATGCTTAAAAAGTTTATTGATGTTGCAAATGGGTCACGTGTGGGGGATGATAAAGATCATTATATGAATAAGCGCGTTCGTATGAGTGGTGATTTGCTTCTTGATTTGTTTAGAGTAAATTTTAAGGTCCTTGTTGGTGATATTTTATACAACTTCCAAAGGATTATCAAACGCGGAAAATTACCATCTATAAAGGTGATTATTCGTGATAAGTTGCTTACCTCTCGTCTTTATAGTGCAATGGCTACGGGGGAGTGGGTTGGCGGTCGTCAAGGGGTTTCGCAGCGTATGAGTCGAACTAATTTTCTGGATATGCTTTCACACTTACAGCGGGTTGCAAGTCCACTTTCAACAACGCAGGAAAATCTTGAGGCGCGTGCACTTCATTGTACTCATTTAGGAAGACTCTGCCCTATTGAGACTCCGGAAGGTACAAATATTGGTCTTAGAAAAAACATGGCTATGCTTTGTAGTTTGTCGCAATCGTCTGAAGAATCTGTGGTTCTCTCAAAATTGCGGGGCGTGGGTTTGAGGGAGGTCTCATAAAATGGTTGATGTCTATCTAAACTCGCGGTATGTTGGTACAGTTGATGACGCTCGTGCTTTTGTTGAAGATATTAAAGATCTGAGACGAAAAGGCACTATTGCGGATGATGTAAATGTATATACTGATCCGGAATCTGGCGAAGTAATGGTTATGTGTGATGAAGGTCGTGCACGTAGACCACTGATTATTGTTCGAAATGGCAAACCACTACTTACTGAGAGACATTTAAAACAGCTTGAAGATGGGGAGATTACGTGGGCTGATCTCGTTCGTCAAGGGATTATTGAATATCTTGATGCGGCGGAAGAGGAAAATGCACTTGTTGGATATAGTGAGGCTCTTTTGACGGTTGATTGTACTCATTTGGAAGTCACTGCTGGTTCAATTTGCGGTGTTGCTGCGTCACTTGTTCCATTTGGTAATTATACTCCTTCATCACGTTTGATTATTGGTTCAAAACATCAAAAGCAATCGCTTGGTTTTTATGCTGCTAACTTTCATTTGCGGATGGATATGGATGCAAATGTACTCCATTATCCGCAGTATCCTCTGGTTAAAACAAAAATTCATGATGTTATGAATTATGCTGAACATCCATCTGGACAAAACCTGATTGTAGCTATTATGTCCTATGATGGATATAACATGGAGGATGGTGTTATTCTTAACAAAGGTTCTGTTGAACGTGGTTTAGCACGAAGTACATACTTTAAACCTGTTTCTGCTGAGGAGCTAAGGTATAGCGGTGGTCTGGTTGATGAGATTTCAATTCCAGATAAGGAAGCGAAGGGATATCGTACTGATGCAGATTATAGATTTCTGGAAGCGGATGGAATTGTATATCCTGAAGCTCGGGTGATTTCTGGTGATGTTATCATTGGGAGAACTAGTCCTCCGCGTTTTCTTTCAGGATCTGATGAGTATAATCTTTCGGCGGGTACGAGGCGTGAGAGTAGTATTGTACTTAAACATGGTGATTGTGGTGTTGCTGATTTTGTTGTACTGTCTGAAAATGAAGAAGGTAATCGTCTTGTTCAAGTGCGACTTCGGGAGGAACGTATTCCGGAGATAGGCGATAAGTTTACGTCGCGTCATGGTCAGAAGGGGGTTATGGGGGTTATGGTGAGTCAAAGTGATGCTCCATTTTCTACTTCGGGTATTGTTCCTGATCTCATTTTTACTCCACATGGAATATCATCGCGTATGACTATGTCACATTTGATTGAGATTGTGGGTGGAAAGATGGCTGCTCTTCAAGGCAGGTGTGTTGATGGAACTCTTTTTGAAGCTGAAGCTGAAGAAGATTTACGTGCTGAGCTGTTAACTCTTGGGTTTCGTGATGATGGTAAAGAAGTGTTTTATGATGGTCGAACTGGCAAACGTATGCTGGCTCGAATTTATGTGGGTAACATGTATTACTTGAGGCTTCGTCATATGGTTGCAAATAAGATGCAATCAAGAGCACGTGGTCCAATTCAACTTCTCACTCGGCAACCTACTGAAGGTAAGGCTAAGGAGGGAGGTCTTAGACTTGGTGAAATGGAAAAAGATACTTTCATTGCACATGGGGCTTCGCTTCTGCTTAAAGAACGCTTTGATGCGGATAGGGTTGTTTTACCTGTTTGTGAAAAATCAGGGCTTCTTGGGTATTATGATGCAAGGAGAACTAACAGAGCAATATCATCACTTTATGGAGAGAATTCAGAGATGTCTGATATTGAGATGAGTTATGCGTTTAAATTACTGTTAGATGAGTTTCGATCCATTGGTATTTATGCAAAACTTAACTTGAGGGATAAATATTGAATAAACATGTTGTGTTAACATTTAATGTGTAATAACATGTTGTGTTAACATTTAATGTGTAATATTTAGTGAGTTAACAGCGGAGGATCACAATGATGCATTACGTTCATAAAAAAATTGAGAGTATCAGCTTTGGCCTTTTTTCTCCTAAGCAGGTAGTTGATGGAGCGGCAGCGAAGATTGTTACTCCTGAACTCTATGATAGGGAAGGGTATCCGGTCGATGGTGGTCTGATGGATTTGCGTTTGGGTGTTATTGATCCTGGTCTTCGGTGTAAGACGTGTGGTCAGAAACTTAAGGAGTGTCCGGGTCATTTTGGTTATATTGAACTTGCTCGTCCGGTTGTTCATATTAAATTTGTTCGTCAGTTGATGGATTTACTTAAGTCAAGTTGTAGATCGTGTGGACGTGTTCTTGTGCCTGATGGTAATATTAGTAAAGTTTCTGCTTCGCTTGCTAAAATTAGTGAAGAAGAAGGGATGGATGCTCGGCGTAAGAAAATAAAAGAGTTTGTTACAAAGTCCAAGACTAAGGATGTTTGTCCTCATTGTGATGCTAAGCAAATTCTAATTAAACTTGAGAAGCCATATAATTATTATGAAGCAGAGATACGTTTAACGCCTATTGAGATTCGTGCTCGACTCGAGAAAATTCCGGGTGAGGATTTAGAGTTATTTGGATATCAAGCTGAGACGTTTCGGCCTGAGTGGCTCGTTCTTACGGTTTTGCAAATTCCTCCTGTAACGATGAGACCTTCGATTACTCTTGAGAGTGGGGAGCGAAGTGAGGATGATTTAACTCATAAGCTTGGTGATATTGTTCGTATTAATCAACGGTTGTTTGAAAATATTAATGCGGGTGCACCTGAAGTTATTATTGAGGATTTGTGGGATTTGTTACAGTATCATGTTACTACTTTTTTTGATAATGAGGTGCCTCAACTTCCTCCTGCCCGCCATAGAGGTGGTCAAACTCTTAAGACACTCGCTGCACGTATTTCAAGTAAAGAAGGACGTATCAGACATAATCTTGCGGGTAAGCGCACTGATTTTTCAGCCCGTACAGTTATTAGTCCGGATCCTATGATTGAACTTAATGAAGTGGGAATTCCTCCAAGTATGGCTATGACTCTTACTATTCCGGAGAGAGTTACTGAGTGGAATTTAGAATATTTGAAGACGTTTGTTGCCAATGGGTCAAAGAAATATCCTGGTGCAAATTATGTTATTAAGGCAGACGGTAGACGTAAAAATGTGTCAGAAGATACAAAAGCGGAGATTTTAACTGAGTTAGTTCCTGGTTATGTTGTTGAGAGGCATTTGATTGATGGTGATGTGTGTCTCTTTAACCGTCAACCTTCACTCCATAGAATGAGTATGATGTGTCATCGAATTCGTGTTCTTCCGGGTCGGACATTCAGATTAAACCCAGCGGTTTGTAATCCGTATAATGCTGATTTTGATGGTGATGAGATGAACTTGCATATCCCGCAAACTGAAGAAGCCCGTTCTGAAGCACGTGTTCTTATGCTGGTTGATACACAAATTATTTCTCCGCGGTATGGTCTTTCGGTTGTTGGTTGTATTCAAG
Organism: uncultured Methanosarcinales archaeon; assembly: GCA_964372965.1. Taxonomy (GTDB): domain Archaea; phylum Nanobdellota; class Nanobdellia; order Woesearchaeales; family GW2011-AR9; genus CAMAVK01. The sequence goes on along the minus strand of CAYJTE010000017.1, from coordinate 2,363 downwards.
ATGCTATTACGGGTAATTATATTTTAACTAAGGAGTTAGTTCTCAGTTATGAAGAAGCAGTTGATTTGTTGTTTAACTGTGGGATTGATGATTTTTCACGTTTACCACGTAAAGATAAGGTTGATGGAAAGGATGTGTTTAGTATGGTTCTTCCCGCTGATTTTGGGTATATTGGTAAGGATAAATCTGGGGCGGAAGTGAAGATCGTAAACGGTTTTCTGAAATCAGGGGTTATGGATAAGGCGAATCTTGGTCAGGAAAGTGGTCTTATGATTCGAAATATCTATGAAATTTACGGGCCTGAATTTACTGCTCGTATGCTGGGGATTATTTCAAAACTAGGAATTGCGATTCTTACTCGAAGAGGGTTTTCGATTGGTCTTTCTGATATGGATCTTTCGGCTGAGAGTAATTCTGAAATTCAAGATTTGCTTGATAAATCTGTTGCTGAGGCGAATAAACTTATCGATCAATTTTATGGGAATAAACTTGAAGCGCTTCCTGGTCGAACTCTGCGCGAGACGCTGGAAGTGAGGGTTTTGGAAGTGTTAAATAGGGCCCGTAATAAAACAGGGGATGTAGCTATGAAGCAAGTGAAGGATTCGAGTGCTATTGTGATGGTTCGCTGTGGATCTCGTGGTAGTTCTCTTAATATTGCTCAGATGACTGCGGTGGTTGGTCAGCAGGCACTTCGTGGTAGACGTATTGATACCGGGTATAGAACACGTACTCTTCCGTACTTTAAGTCTAATGATCTGAGTCCGATGGCACGTGGGTTCGTTCGAAATAATTTCAAGAGTGGTCTTAATCCTTCGGAGTTTTTCTTTGGTGCAATGACTGGTCGTGATGCACTGATGGATACAGCTCTTCGTACTCCAAAATCAGGTTATTTGTATAGACGATTATCAAATGCGATGCAAGATCTTAAGGTTGAGTATGATGGTTCTGTTCGTGATGCGTCTGGTAAAGTTGTGCAGTTTTCGTATGGAGAAGATGGACTTGATGTGGCGCGTACTCGGAATGGTGTTTTGGATGTAAAACGAATCATTTTGCATGTTGCAGGCGAGGTGAAAGAATGAAGAAGGATCATGAAGAGTTCGTAAATTCATTTGAAGGTCAATTGCCTGAATTGGTACTTGCTGAGATAAAAGAGTCTACTCCTGCTTCGCTTACAAAAGAACAGTTAAAGCAAATTATGGAGGAGACTCTGGTACTTTATGGAGCGTGTAGGGTCAATGCAGGTGAGTGTGTTGGTCTTGTGAGTGCGGAGAGTATTGGTGAACCAGGTACGCAGATGACTCTTAATACGTTTCATTTTGCTGGAGTTTCGGAGATGAATGTTACGACGGGTCTTCCTCGTATCATTGAAATTTTTGATGCGCAGAAGGAAATTAAAACTCCTATGATGGAAATTTATTTGAAAGAGAATTATAATGATCTTGAAAAAGTGAAGAAATTTGCAGTTAAAATTAAAGAAGTGGTGTTTTCTGATTTTGTGGCAGAATACTCGCTGAATATTTTTGATCAATCTCTTACACTTTACTTGAATAAAGCGTTGCTTTCTGAGAGAGGTATTTCATCTAAAGATTTAGTAGCAGCGGTTAAACTGAAAACGAAAGGTTTTGTTGTTGAAGTTTCAAATGATTCTATTACTTTTGTTCATAAGGGTAAACCGGAGGAGATTCGGTTGCTCTATGATATCAAGGAGAAGATAAAGAATGTGAAGATTGCAGGCCTCAAAGGTATTACCCAGGTTCTTCCTGTTAAGCGTGGTGAGGAGTATATTGTTCTTACGTCTGGGACCAACCTTTCTGATGTTTTAGAGTTGCCTGAGGTTGATGCTACTCGTACAACATCTAATGATTTAACTGAGGTATATGGTGTTTTAGGTATTGAAGCTGCTCGTCAAGCTATTATTGATGAAGTTTTCAAGGTTATTGAGTCACAAGGTCTTAATATTGATATTCGTCATATCATGTTGGTTGCGGATATCATGTGTATCACGGGTCATACGAAAGGTATTACGAGATATGGTGTAGTCTCTGAGAAAGCGTCAGTTCTTGCACGTGCGTCATTTGAGACGCCAATTAAGCATTTGATTACGGCGGCTCTTGAAAATGAAACTGATCGTTTGACATCGGTTGTTGAAAATGTTATGATTAATCAGCCTGTTCCGTTAGGAACGGGACTACCTGGTCTCATTACGAAGTTGAAGTAATTTTTTGTATTATTTTTTGATTTTCTATGTTAGTCTTTTTATGGTAGAGGAATTTTTTAATTTGCCTAAAATGTCTTCGTAATTCTACAAAGTGGTCAATTAAAAGTTCTTTGTCAACAATTCTTAGAAACTTTTGAAGTCTTTC
>CAYJTE010000016.1:5168-10173 GCA_964372965.1 uncultured Methanosarcinales archaeon | reverse complement strand
TATTGTTTATAGTATTGTTTATAGTATTGTTTATAGTATTGTTTATAGTATTGTTCTTGCAGTATGTGTTCTGACTGATGTAGAAAGGGTTATATAGAGTGAAAGTTATTAATTGGGTATGGTAAATTTTGCAAAATTACAAACGGATTTTAAGAAGTATGATGAAGAACGTGAAAAACTTATTAAAAAGAGTAGGGATGTATTAAAGCTTACAAAGCAGGTTATTTATGCGGTGCATCGCGATGAGATGGACTCTGCCAAGGCGATGATTGCAACGATGGATGCTGAACGTAAGATTCTTGATAAAATTGCGATGCATGATGCGAAGATGTCGTATGAGGGATCGTACAAAGTTGCTATTCAGGAGTATGTTGAGGCGGTGCTGTATTATGAGTTTGTTCGTACGGGCAAGCTAGCTGACATAAAGGTTCTGGCAGAACATTATATTTTAGGTCTGTGTGATTTACCGGGAGAACTTACTCGTCGGGCGGTGGATATGGCAGGTAAAGGGAAAGTTGAGAATGTTTCTCTTATTCGTGATACAGTTGATTCTATTTATGGTGAGATGCTTAAATTTGATTTTCGGGATAATGAGATCCGACGCAAAGTTGATGCGGTTAAGTATGAACTACGGAAAATGGAAGATCTGGTTTTAGATTTAAAATTGAGAGGACGGGTTGATGGGAAGCGTGAAGGATCTGATTGTTCTTGAAGAGCCCGGTGAAGTTATAGTTGTTGATGTGGTTGGTGGTATTGTTGGATGTGTATTTTTGGATAATCCTGCTCTATATGAGGTTGTTGCTGTGTATAGACTGTGGAAGGAGGATGAGGTGTAAACTTTTATTTTGTTGTTTTTTTGGTATATCATGAACTGCAAATTTATAAATGACACTTTCTTTGTTAAGTTATATGAAAATACTTGCTCTTTCTGATGTTCATGGCGATCGATCCTTTATCAAACGTATGGCTGAGAAGGCAGTTTTGGAGAAGGTAGATTTAGTTATTCTTGCTGGTGATATAGCAGATGAGAATCACAGTGTAGAAGGGATGGTTGGACCGTTTAAAGCGAAGGGTCTTGAAGTGGCGGTTCTTCCGGGGAATCATGAAGGGATGGGGGAGATTGGATTTTTGATTGATAAATATCATATTCTTAATTTACATGGGTATGCGAAGAAGTTTGGTGATGTAGGTATTTTTGGGTGTGGGTATGCGGATATTGGTGTTCATCAATTGACTGAGGAACAGTTTTTAGAGACATTGCGCAGAGCTCGGGAACGATTGAAGGGTGTGAAAAAAACTCTTATGGTTACGCATGTTCAACCGTCAAAAAGTATTTTGGGGTTGGGGATGTTTCCGGGAAGTTCCGGTGTGCGTGAGGCAATATTTGAACTAAAACCGGATATTCATATTTGTGGCCATATTCATGAGACGCAGGGTATTGAAGAGATTATTGGAAAGACACGTGTAATTAATGTGGGGAAAACGGGGAAGATTATTGAGATATAAAAATGTGGTTTGCTATTTTTCATTATTTATCTGTTTGTGTGTCAAAAAAAACGCCCAGTACAAGAAATACAGGAACTACTCTATTTTTGTGGTGAAATGGGTGGTTCCTCATTTTGCGTTTCCCGTAAGGGACAGTTTATTTGTTGTTTATTATATTGGATGGTGAGGAATCGATTCGGATGGATGCTACTGAACTTTTTAACATAACCGGATTTATTATAACTTTATTTGTGTCCTCCAATAGTTGAGAATTTCTTGTAGGGTTTGTTCGATGGGGATGAGGGGTTTCCATCCGATTGATTGAACGAGTTTGGTATTATCACCTAGCAGGTTGGGGATATCACTTGGTCGTATTTTATTTGAATCCTGTTCAATTATGATTTTTATGTTGCTAAAGTTTAGCAGCTGGGTGAGAATATCGCTGATTGCAAGGCTTATTCCAGAACAAACATTGTAAATAGGAAGATGATTTTCAGAGGTTGAAGTAATTATATGTTGATGGGTTATGAGAAGATGGTATGCTTTTACAATATCGCGTACATCGGTGAAATCACGTTTTGCTTCGAGGTTACCTACGCTTAGAATGGGGGGCTGCTGTTTTGCTTCGATTAGTGCTATTTGTTTTGCAAAGTTGGAGCATACAAACTGATCTATTTGTCCTGGACCAGTATGAGGAAAACTTCGTGCTATGATAATTTTTAAATGGTGCTGATGATGATATGTTTTACATAGCTCTTCTTGCTTGAGGCGGGAGGTGGCATAGGGATTTGAAGGATTTAGAGGGGTAGTTTCAGTTATAGGGATTTTTTGAGGTATTCCATAAATTTCGGCTGATGAAATTATGAGGATGATACATTGCGGGGTGTGAAGGTGAATTGAATCGAGAATATTTTTGGTTCCTTGAACATTTATGTTATGTGTTTGCTGGGGTTCATCCCAACTCTTTTTTACTGAAGATTGAGCAGCTAGGTGAAGAAAGTGTGTTGGCTTGACTTCTTCAATGAATTTTTCAACAGCCATCTGATCGAGTAGATCAATTACTCTTGTTGTGGGATGAGAAATGGTTGATCCGTGTCTATCAAATCCGAATACATCGAAATTTTGTGATAAAAAATATTTTGCAGCATATGCTCCAACAAAACCTCCAACTCCACTAATAATGATCTTTGGTTTTTTGCTGGTGGGATTATTACTGAATACTTTTGAGTTAAAGAGTGTGGTTTTTGGTGCGTGGTTCTCGGAAGAGAGTGAATCTGGTTTTAGGGGGGGCATCGAATTTTGAATAATTATTTATTGAAATGGAGCTGCGGGGGGAGCAGGTGACTCTCCAAGCTCTCTTATTTTTATTTCTTGACCTACTCGTTTTAGATCTTCATCAACCATCATGTTTACAAGACTGTGAAAATCTGTTTTAGGAACCCAGCCGAGTTCGTCTCTGGCACGATTACTTGACCCTTGGAGTATATTAAGCTCGGCTGGACGCATGTGTATTGGGTGTTGCTTCACATATTTTTCCCAATCAGTTATCCCAGCGTGGTTGAAGGCGATTTCCACGAAGTCTCGAACACTATGGGTTTGTCCAGTGGAGATTACATAATCGGTGGGTTTATCTTGTTGTACCATAAGCCACATTGCTTCTACATAATCACCTGCGAATCCCCAATCACGTTTGGAGTCAAGATTTCCAAGTACTAATTCTTTGGCTACGCCGTGTTTGATTCTGGCTACTCCATCAGTTATTTTCCTTGTTACGAATTCTATGCCTCTTCTTGGAGATTCATGGTTAAAGAGAATTCCACAACAGACAAACATGCCGTACGATTCGCGATAGTTGACAGCAATCCAGTGAGCATATAGTTTAGCCGTGGCGTATGGACTACGGGGACTAAATTTGGTTTGCTCATCTTGAATGTGTTCAGTAGCGTTGCCGTACATCTCACTTGAGGAGGCTTGATAGAAACGTGCTTTGGGAGCGAAGTGACGGACGGCTTCAAGCATTTTGAGTGTTCCAATTCCAGTAATTTCACTTGTATGCTCGGCTTGTTTCCAACTGGTTGCTACATATGATTGTGATGCTAGATGATATACTTCATCTGGTTGTGATACTTTGACAGCGTGATTTAAAGAAGCCTGGTCTCTTAAGTCTCCTTCGATTAAAATTACTTTATCGAGGATGTGATTAAATCTCCAATAATTAGGAGTGCTTAATCTTCGAACAACTCCGTATACCTTATACCCTTTTTTTAGAAGGAACTCTGCTAAATATGACCCATCTTGACCTGTTATCCCAGTTATTAGTGCTGTTTTCATTCCAACTCACCAGTTTTCTGGCTTTTCGGAGTCTTTTAAACTTTACTGTTCGGTGTTCTATATTGTTATTTGGTATTTTGTGTAGTGTGTGATGAATATAATAGAGATGGTTTTTCATAATATTTATATAGTGTGTTTATACGGTATTTTGAGGTGCTTGGGGCGGTTCTTTTTTAATGGTGTTACACTTTATTGGGGAGATAGTTACTGTTTTTCAAGAAGATTGACAATGGAAAATAACTTATTTATTGATCATTTGGTATCAACGGTAGAAATGGCAGAGATATGTCACATTGGATCCATATATGGGTTGAAACATTACTCGTTGCCGTTTGGTGTTTCGTACGTAGAAAATACTACTCCGGTGTTGGAAGATACTGCTTTAGCGCTGCTCTCTCCTATTCTTTTGAGTACGCATTTGCATGGACTAATTACATATCATCCAGTTGATAATGAAAATAATCAAAGAAAAGTATTGTATGTTTTGGAGAAAGAAATAGGTATTGAATTTAGCAATAAGGAAAAATCTGATGATACTATGGCGTTCGTGCTCCGAGCCGGGGAGAGAACGGTTATTCCAAGTGGGTTTGATGTGAAAGTTCAAGCTTATGCGGGTTCAAAGTTTTTAGATATTCCTATTTCACTACCTCAAATCTTGCGAGCACCTCATATGGATGAGAACAGGTTTTGTACTCCAACTTTATTGAGAACTCTTCAGAATCCACCGCTTACTAATGTGGATACTCGCAGAGCTATTGTGGATGTTACTCCACAAGTGAAAGTGTTTAGCGTTGCAGATGCTGATGGTCTACGTCTTGGAGACCACTTTCACAACTATGTGAATGAATGGTGTTTTTTGATATCGGGTTCTCAATTATGGACAGTAGAGTTGGATGGAAAACGATGTGAGTATACGATGTCACCGGGGGAGATTATTACTGTCCCAAAAAGGGTTGCGCATGTTGTTCAACCAGTACCAAATACTCAATTTGTAGGTATTATTGATCGGGATTTTGATCCAAATGATCTTTACAAATTTATTTTCTAAATGGAGATTTGGAGCTTTCTTTGTCTCTGTTTATCATCTGTTTCATTTTAATGGATGAATAGATTATTCTCTTTTTCCTATATTAGATTTGAGTGTAATAAATTTGAGTGTAATAAAATATATAAATGATGATGAGGAATT
>CAYJTE010000016.1:0-5068 GCA_964372965.1 uncultured Methanosarcinales archaeon | reverse complement strand
ATTTGAGTGTAATAAATTTGAGTGTAATAAAATATATAAATGATGATGAGGAATTTATGAGAGTAATGATACACATTCCACAAAAATCTCAACTCATTGCCATTCTCTCTCCTACTTTCTTTTATTATAGTGGGCCTGACCGTGTTGTTGAACGACAAGCTAGAGATTTTGTTTCTGAAGGACACCACGTTACTATTTTTACACTTGATGGAGATATGGTTGCTCCTAGTGGTGTTGAGGTGGTAAAGATGGGCATGCCAAAATCAGGATTTATGCAGCGCATGTATAAATTGCTATTCTTTTTGGATGTGGCAAAGGTCCAACGGTATGTGAAAATGCTTAAAGGATACGATAAAATTGTTTGTCATATGTATCCTATGACGATTCTTGCGCGGAAAGCTAAAATGCGTTATGGTGTACATTATAATTATTATAATATGGGAATTGCATATCCTCATCTTTTTGAGACATTTCTTGAGAGATTGTATATGCGATTATTTTTGTTACTTACGAAAATGACGGTACGCGGAGCTGATAGTTCTACATCAATCAGTAATTTCCTTCGTATGGAGTTGAAAAGGGAGACTGGAGTGGATGGAAATGTGGAGTATTGTAAAATTGATCCCAGATATAACTTGAACGTGAAGGGAAAGAAAATTGTTCAAAGATATGGACTTCGATTTCCTACTCTTCTCTATGTTGGTAGAATATCACCCCATAAAGGTGTCCATATCCTTATTTCGGCTTTCCGCGTGGTGCAAAAAGTGTTTCCGCAGGCGCGACTTTTGATTGTGGGGAAACATACGTTTGAGGGATACTCGAAAAAATTGCAGATACTTGCTGCGGGTGATCCTGCCATTATTTTTGTGGGATTTGCGGAAGATTCGGAAATAACCGAGTATTATGGAGCATGCGATGTGTATACTAGTTGTACGCAATGGGAAGGGTTTAATTTGCCGGCGGCAGAAGCACAGGCATGTGGGAAAAAGGTGGTACTGTTTAATGTTGGGTCACACCCGGAAGTTGTGCATTCCGGGAAGGGGGTGCTGGTTGATGCTGTGTCGGCTGATGCATTTGGAATTGCAGTTGTGAGGTTGCTTCAGATGGCTGGAAAAGGGAGTCATGTTGTGAAAATACGTAAACACTAACCACTACATGAAAATGTAAGTGATAATGAGAAATTTCCAATGAATTTGGAGGATGGGAAAGATTTTGCATTCAAGAAAAAGGGAGTTACATGAACTGGAGCAGGAGTCTGCTGAGACACAAAGAGCAGCAACTACTGAGTTGAGGCTTAAACGTGAAGAGATGGTTATTGTGCTACTCTTTTTGGTAGCTATTTTTGCTTTCTTTGTTGGGCCGTTTTTTTCACATTCTGTGGATCATTTTACGGGGGTTGGATATCAGGCTAAAGATGCGTACTGGCATTTGGCATATGAAGAGAGGATATTGCGTGACGGGACTTATAGTCAAACACCTCCTGATTTAGTTAATGGATATACTAATCTTGTTCCAATTCAACCACCTTGGCTTTATTATACAGTAGCGGCAATTTCTTCAACTACGGGAATTGCTGCTCATGATGTCAATCAGTTTTTCTTGATTATTGTTATGTTACTTTCTGGAGGGATTGTGTATGTCCTTGCTCGACGTGTTAATCTATATGTGGCGATTTTTAGCTTGCCCATGATGTTTATAACATTTGTACTTCCTTTTTCTGCTGGATTACTGTGGGGACAGCACTTGTTTATCGCAGGAATGTTTTTCCTTATTGCGAGTGTATTTTGTATTCTCAATCTTCAAAAATGGGTAATGGGTGTGATTTTAGCCTTCTTTGTTGCCGGTATGGGACTGGTCCATCCATCGGAGTTAGGTTATTTTGCAGTTATAGGTGCACTTGTTGGGACAGTACTCTTGATCAAACGGGAATGGAAAGCGATTGTAATACTATGTGCAGCTGTCGCTTTTGGAGTGGTGCTTAGCTGGAATTACTTGTGGATCTTCGCTCATACATGGTTTGCAAATGGAGAGGGAAGTGATCCCATTATATGGAACCACATTGTGAGTACTGGAAATTTTGGACAAGCAACAGTTTATTACACTCATTTTGGGATTTGGTGGTATTTTATTTTAGCTGGACTCATTTTAAGTGTATTGGGGTTTATTACACTTAAAAAACATCAGGAATTGTATGCGGCGTTTTGGGGGTTATTTCTTATTGGATTTGGGACTTATTTGAATCAATGGAGAATTTATCAGTACCGATTTTTGTGGCCAATTGTTCTTGCGTTTTTCTTCGGTCTGGCTTGTTTCTCTCTTCTTAATTTTGTGTTAAAGCGAAGCACTTTTTTGCAAAGCCGAAAAATATATGTTATAGGAGCAGTGCTTATTATTATGATGAGTGCCATTTATACACAATATCAGTTGCCTGATAAATTTAGTTTTATTGATGATGATTTTTACTCTGTTTTCTTAGAGTTGCAAAATAGATCTTCTTCTAAACAAGAGATTCTCTTTTTTGATCCAGGGTCATCATGGGATAAGGCGTATTGGTTGATCCACAATCGACTAATTTATCAGGCTGAGCCACGTAAGATATTTGATCAAATACAATCAAGTAATACTAGTACAGTTATACCAGTTGTTACTATTTGTGAAGGTGTTAACTATTATAAAAAAAATAATGCTTTTGTAACAGCTACGGAGGTGGAAAAGAGCTGTTCTATTAGGGATAGGTCGGTTTGTTCATTCCCGTTTATTGTGCTTCATGTGCGATTTACACCACCAGAATATAATCCTGTGATTGGGCAGATTTTGTCACAAAAGGGAGTAGAAATGGTGTACGAAAAACAAGGGATTATACTTCTTACAAATTTACTTGTCCGGGAGGAGTGTTAGGATGGCTCATTTAACACAAAATAAAAAGTGTATGACTTTAGTTGAAATGAAAAATATTTTGGTTGAGGAGATGCCTTATTTGGGGGGTATACTAATAGTACTTCTTGTTTTGCTTCTGATTGCATTTTATAAAAGTTTGATTTCCGCGTTGGTATTATGGGGATTTTTTTCTTTGGAATTTGTGGTGGTTGGATATCTGATTGGAGTATTTTTGCCGCTAAATAGGCTTGAGAGAACGGTTATTGGGATTTCAGGGGCGATTGCAACGTTTGGGATTTTGAGTTATTTTTTGGGTTTGATTGGAATACATGTTAAATATCACAGTTATATTATATTTTTGATTGAAATTTCTGTACTTGCAGCTTTGTTTATGATGAAGACTCGAAAGAGGGTTTCTGCTTGGAAAAAGGATGATTCTGCCACTATAAAAATAGATCCAAATGCAAGTGATGATAAAAAACAATGAATAAAGAGTTGATCATTAAATATACTTTACTCCGTAGGCTTTTTCTCTAAACCAATCCTTTAATATTCCTTCTTGTTTGAAAAAATCGTGTATTGGTTGTGCTTTTTGATCTATCATAATAGGACATTTGAAGAAGAACCCTAGTTGTTCTTGTACTCCACATTCGCCGAAACGATGAGAGTATTCAAGGAGTCGAACAAGATCTAACACGTTGCCTGCGGCAAGAATGGAATCTTTACAGAGGAAATTCACTTTGATCTGCATGGGCATGCCGAGAATTCCTGTGAAGTCAATATTGTCCCACGCTTCTTTGTCGTCGCCTCTTGGTGGATAGTAGTTGATATTTACTTTATGGTATGGACTATAACCTAATATCTGATCTAGGACGGATGATTTGGTCATTATTTTTGATTTTAGACTGCCAGGATCATCGAGCACTAACCCGTCTTTATTTCCTAAAATATTGGTTGAAAACCACCCTTCAACGTGCAGATTTTTTAATCGAAACATGGGAGCAATGGCAGTTTTCAAAAGAGTTTGTCCGGTTTTGCCGTCTTTTCCGGCTATGGGAGTTTTGGTGTTTAGAGCAAGCTCCCGTAAGGCGGGAATTTCTTCTGCAATACTAGGGGTAAAATTTGCATAGGGACAACTTTCACTGATTGCAGCATAGGCATAGATTTGCGCTGGACTAATTGTGGTATCGTTTTGTTTTAATCCTTCTTCAAATGAATTGATAGATTCATGGACAGCAGTAGAGATGTGATATACTTCGGTTGAGGCGGTGTTTATTATAATAACACTTGAGAGATGGTGAGTTTCTTTGAAATTTCGAATGTTGAGTTTGAGTTGTTCTGCTTGTTCGAATAGTGTTGCGCCGGTAGCGTGATGGATGGCGTCTAGGTTCTTTATAAATTGCTTTGAGAATATACCAGGCCATGATTTTATTTGGGAAAGTTCGTTTTTTAGTACTTCAATTATTACGGGTGGTGCAACTTTATTGTCGATAGCACAGTGGTAGAGATCACGTTCTTCTATATCCCAACCTCCAAAAACTATGTCTTTAAAATCAATTAAACCTAATACTTCTTTAATTGGAATTTGATTTTGACGATCTAGTTTCCCATCTTTTACAGGGGACATGCTAGTTTCGGTATAAAGGCCGTACTTTGGTGTTAAATCTTTAGCCATGGCAAGACTGGCTATTACTGATGTTGAAGCCACACAACCATTTAAACCAACTAAAAGAACTCCTATTTTTTGCATATAAATCACCTTTTTGAATTCATCAGAGGTTTGAAGAATCTTGACTTCTTTGATGTATTTTTGGTTGTGAGGGAGGATTTGACTTTTAAGAATTATGGTACAGAGAGATAGAACAGAAAGGGAATGTGGAACAGAAAAAATAACTTTATGAATGCAATGAGTATTAGTACGAAGACTTTTAAAATAAGTGTGATAAAGAGGTATTATGAAAAAGCTGCATATAGGTTGCGGAAAGAAAATTTTGAAAGGATATGTTAATTTGGATATTGTAAAAGGTCCTGGTGTGGATGTGGTATGGAACTTAGAGAAAATTCCGTATCCGTTTAAAGATGGAGAGTTTGACCTTATAGAAGCACATCAAGTCCTTGAACATGTTGATAATTTACTGGGAATTATGAAAGAACTAGGGCGTGGGCTCGAGGGGGGGGGTGGGGGGCGCGG
>CAYJTE010000015.1:0-10181 GCA_964372965.1 uncultured Methanosarcinales archaeon | reverse complement strand
GCGAGAAAAGAAATACAATTGGTTCGCTAACTTGAACAAATGTCCAAAATCAAAGACTCGATTGTTTCCAGTATCCTTCTTGACGAAATGAATATACAAGGTTATTTCCCTATGGCCTACGATTCATTGAGAGAACTTATGGAAGCCGTCTGCATCCTTCACGAACAAAAAGTAACAAACCATGAGTGTTTAGGTAAATTAGTGAAGAAAATCCAGCCCAATTTCGATCTCTATATGTTTGAACGACTTCGCTACGCACGTAATGGAATAAATTATTACGGAACTAAAATTGATTTTAATCAAGCTAAAAGCTTCATACGCCTAATAGTTCAAACCAATAACGAGCTTCGAAAGTATCTACTTAAAATGAAAGAAAGTAGCCGATACATTTAATAATTTACACCATTGTTTTTATTTGTTCCAAATCCCTATTTTTCGCAACCTTTTTATTATACCTCCCAAAATAACTATAATCAGCCCTCAAGGTGAACTCCATGTTTGAAAATATAAAACACTCATTTACCCTAATCCAACAAAGTTGGACGATTTTAAAGAAAGACAAAGAACTACTCATGTTCCCAGTAATCTCCGGGGTCTTAACGATTCTTTTGTTTGCCTCATTCATAATCCCCTTAGTATTAACCCAACTCTACGCTGATGCGAACGCCGCCCTTGGAACTCCTCTCCTCTACGCAACACTATTTCTCTTCTACTTACTATCAAGTATCATCATCATATTTTTCAACGTTGCGCTAATCAGTTGCGCGAAAATACGATTGGAAGGCAAAGATCCCACATTAAAAGACGGATTTCACGCAGCCTCCAAACATATTGGAAAAATCATCAGCTGGTCAATTCTTAATGCCACAGTGGGACTCATCATCCGGATCATAGTTGATAAGTTAGAAGAACGCTCACCCTTTATTGCATCTATTGTCTCAGGTCTTCTTGGCGCCGCGTGGAGTATCCTCACCTTCTTTGTAATTCCCGTAATGATCTTTGAAAATAAAGGAGTATTTCAATCAATTAGTGAATCTGGATCATTGATCAAACACAGCTGGGGTGAGCGGCTTGGTGCAGGTATCACCTTAGGTTTAGGATTTGCCATGCTTTTTTTCATTGCAGCTATTCCCTTAGCACTTGGTCTTTTCATCTTCACCTCAACAACCGCAATTATCATTGGAGCAATAATCACCATCTTACTATGGATTGTAATAGGAACAATCAGTTCTGCATTAAACGGTATTTTCATTGCCTCATTGTATCATTACATCAAAACAGGAACAGCTGTTGGGTACAGCTCAGATGATATGAAACATACCTTTGTTGCAAAAAAAAGATAATATTTTTTCTTGGATTTTTCGTTATTTTACGGCCTGCTTTATCAGTATCCTCCCTCTCACCGCAAACCATATAACTCACAACATAAACCAGAAACAAAAAGGTGATACAATCGAGCAGTACAAACAAATTCTAGACGCAGTAAACGCGCTCCCTTTCAATCTCGGACGAGAGTCCTTAACCAAATACCTGAAAGGCGAACTCACAGATACCATCGCTAAACACAACCTCGATACACATCATCATTATGGAGTATTATCAGAGTACCACAACCACGAAATCAAAGAACATCTCCAAACACTCGAAACACAAAGTCTTCTTATTAGCAAACAATTACCCCACAGCCAAGCCAGAATAATCTCTCTCACACCGCAAGGAAAAACATCTATCAAAACCGGGAGAATAGATATTAACACAACACTAAAAAATCCTTCAACAACAAAAAATGATGCACACGCTCAGTTTCATGTACTTCCGAATTCCCCCGCAACTGAAAAAGAACTAACAACTATAAACACCATCCATTTTTTCTTAAAGCACCTCGACAAAAATCAGGCTCATGCCACTATTTGCGATGCCTCGCACATACTTTGTGTTGCCGGAGCCGGTTCCGGAAAAACGACCGTTCTCACTAAACGCATTGAATTTCTTACCACCTACAAGTCCATAAATCCTACCACCATTTTAGCCATCACCTTCACCAAAAAAGCTCGAGACGAAATGCGCAGCAGACTTGACCAAATCCCCTCCTGCACCGGTGTTCACATTGAAACGTTCAATTCACTATGTGAACGTCTCCTGCGCCAGCTCGATCCCAAAACTGCCGAGCGTCCGATGCTTGAATATAAAGACAAATTTGAACTCATCCGAACCGCGATAATCCACACCACCCACTCCGAAGATCGCGCCTTTGACACCTACTTCAACCCACAACAATTGAAATCCAAAAGTAAAGAAGAACTTCTTGGAACATTGGTTTTCGACGTGTTTTCTATACTTGAACACTACAAAAATGAAGAACAACCAATCGAGCCATTCTACAACACTATAACTGATTTAAAAGACAAAACCAGAGCTAAATTACTTCATGCTCTCTGCATTCTTGTAAGAGCCTACGCCTCAGAGCGTCACATCAGAGATTATACAGATCAAATAATAGATGTCATCACCCTGCTCACAAAAAATCCTTCTTTCATCCCAAAGTACACTCATATACTTGTCGATGAATTTCAAGATACGAGCAGTTTGCAAATAAAATTACTCGACCTCCTCCACCCTGAAAACCTGTTTTGTGTTGGCGACCCCAGGCAATCCATATACGAATGGCGAGGATCCAAACCCGCATATCTCTATGATTTCCCTAAAAAGCATCCAGCAAGTAAAATCATTCACCTCACAACCAACTATCGCTCAACCGAAGAAATTGTAGAGCTTGCCAACAAAATAGTTGGACCACTCAGACTGCCAGATCTTATCTCATCACCAGTTTCAATAACTACTGAGTCAAGCATTTCTCCAACAAAACAGGGGAATAAAAATGATTCCAGCCTTCAATTAATTGAATTCTCATCTGAAGAATCTGAGTGGGATTTTATCGTACGAGAAATCGAACAATCACAAGAATCATCCGTATCATCTGCAACCACAATTCCCCTGCATCATATCTTTGTTCTTGCAAGAACCAATAAACAACTCTCCGGGCTTTCATTTTATCTACAACTAAAAAAAATTCCGCACATTTTGAAAACGGATGAAACAAGAAATATTCATCTAAAAGAAAACCATCTAACCCTCGCAACCATCCATGCCATAAAAGGACTCGAAGCCAAGCGAGTGTATGTGCTTGGCTGCACCTCTCAATATTTCCCTTGCAAAGTATCAGATCATCCCGTTTTGGATAATCTCAAAAAATATGATACCGAGCAAGAAGAGCGCAGACTGTTTTATGTTGCAATTACTCGTGCCAAAAAACAACTCATCTTAACCTACGCATCCAAAAACCCAACGTATTTTCTAACTGCTGAGGCAAAGAAAATCTGTGAAACCGTGCTTCCTCCTCAACCAATTTCCACTCTTCTCAGGTACCAACATATCACCAAAACTCCCGCCCAAACACTTCATATCCTCCGTGACTGGCGAAATAGCAAAGCCGAAGAACAACATCTTGAAAAGTACATGATTTTGCATGACAAAACATTGCAACAAATCGCTATTTCTATGCCGTTAAATACTGATGATCTAAAAACAATCAGCGGCATGGGCCCCATAAAAATCCACAAATATGGACAAGAAATATTATCATTGATTAAAACCGTGAATTAAATTCACGCATTCGCGAGAAAAAACCCCACTGGCTCTGTAGAAAAAGTCCTCGAGCGGCCTATTTTACCCATCTGCGAAAAAGAGCGCAAACTTCAACATCACCAAAAACACTCCTTCTTGTTTAGAAAATCTGTTTTCAGGATTTTCTTTAAATCAGTCCGATATTCTTCAAATCAGTCCGATATTCTTCAAATATTTCCGAGCTTCCTCTTCAAACGACTTTCCTGCAAAACGTTTTTTGAATAGTTCCCTGCTTGATTTAATTTGTGAATCAATGAGCATTTTATGTTGTGCAAATAAGGAAGAATCCCCTCTAAGCGCCTTCGCATATATTTTCACATAGTCCAGATCTGTTAGTTGCATTTTCATGTGTCTTCACAAATTATAGTTTCATATTCTTTAAATTTTTCCAAAGATAAAATATCTGCAAAAAAATCACGTAAATGTCGAGCATCAGCAAGGTCTTTTGCACTACCCAATATTTTCTCCTTGTACGTTATCTCAAATTCAAGTGGGGGGATGAAAAATTCAAACCCTGATATATTAATCTTTTGAGGATGGCTAAATTCAAAGAATGGTTTTGGATAATTTAAAAATGAGGAAAAGGCTTAAATATGAAATTCATATTTATTTACAATGGTGATGAAAATGGATTTTGAAATAGCAACAATTGGAGAAAGGGGACAAGTAGTCATACCTCAATCATTTAGGGATGATATGAGTATTCAAAAAGGAGATAAGTTTATGGTATTACGCCAAGGGGATATGCTTGTCCTAAAAAAGTTGCGCGCTCCAAGCGTTGAAGAGTTTAATAAACTGTTAAATCGAGGTCATGCACATGCAGAAAAGTACCAAATTACCGAAAAAGATTTACAAGATGCAATCAAAAAAGCACGCCAAAAATGAGAGTTATTTTAGACACTAACATTTTTGTTTCCGGTATTCATTGGGCGGGATCATCAGAAAAAATATTGCGATCCTGGGTGAACGGAGAGTTTGAGTTAGTTTCTTCTCTTCCCATTATTGATGAGTTGATCAGAGTTTTAATGAGCTTTAAAATTCCACTTACAGCAGATGATATTTCACTATTGGAAAGTCTAATATTGGAAAGGTCAATTATTGTGGTACCCTCTGAAAAAGTGAGTATTATAATTGATCCAGACGATAATAAATTTGTTGAGGCAGCATTAGAAGGAAAAGCAGAGTATATCATCAGTCAAGATAAGCATCTATTAGTTTTGAAGCAATATCGTGGGGTTAAAGTTCTTCATCCAAATGATTTTATACAGATAATCTCGAGCAAGTTCTAAAAAATGTATATGCCCCCACAACGCACCTATCCCTAATATCTATTTTCCACTCATAAACTGCAATCCATCATTCCTCCCTCTCAAACCAATTTCTAAAAATACGTCCTACACCACCAGTCAAACAACACAAAGCTTTATATACCAAAAACCCCAGGCTTGAAATACGAGTATGTACCCAAAAAAGAGGCGTTGGAGTGAGTCTTTCTCACCAAAAGGACAGATAACAGTATTTATCATCATAGGCATCGTCATATTATTTTTATTTGCAGGCATTCTCTATTTCACTAAATACTCTATTCAAGATAGCCTTGTCTCCGAATCAAAAAGTGCGCAAGATACTGCGCCTCAAGCATTTAAACCAATTGCCGCCTACACCGAAGATTGTCTCTATCAAACTGCCAAGCGTGGAACCATACTTCTTGGCAGCCAAGGTGGATACATTTATCCCGACGTTGTGGGGACATATTCTGCGCGTGACCCAACGAATGCTGATGGCATTAATCTCGAACCAACTAAAGTTCCCTACTGGCATTATAACAAAAATCCCAACTCTGATTTCGCCATTTCTCTTGCCAGTGCAAAACCACAGTTACACAAAAAAGATGATCCTGAAATGAGTATTGAATCCCAACTCGAGCGCTACATTACGGAAAAAGTGGATAATTGCATCAACAACTATGCCTCCTTTACCCAGCAAGGCTTCACAGTAACAGAAGCAGACCCTCTCTCAACAAAAGTCTTCATTCGATCTGGTTCAATCTATATTGAACTCACAAAACCAATCGACGCAACTCTCGGTGACGACCAGCAAGAATTCCAAAAATTCACAACTACTATCCCCATTGACATAGACAGGTATTATGAACTTGCAAGTGGCATAACTGAATCCCAGCTGAACTACACCTTTCTTGAAAAACAAGCACTTGATCTGATTCAAGTATTTTCCGCCGTTGATGTCAATAAACTTCCGCCAACCACTGCCACCACCTTTGAATTAGTTCCAACCATTTCCTGGACCAAAGTACAAGTTGAACAAGACCTTAAACAAATGCTCACATCCTACGTTCCCACTCTCCAATTAGTTTCATCTGCCAATTTTTACAGATACGAATATCCCGTGCAAGATCTCTCCGCACTCTACCAAAAAACGTATGATAATATGATTTTACCCATTCCCGGCGCAGAACAACTCGAAGTCAGATTTAACTACTATGATTTTCCACTCTATGCCAAAATCAACGATGGGGGCGCAACCATAGCCCCAAACAGTCTAGCTGTCCATTATAATATACTCCATTTTGGAACACAACAATTTAGCACTGTCTACGATGTATCCTACCCCGTACTTGCAAGTATTTATGATCCTAGTGCCTTTGATGGTGAAGGATATCTGTTTAATTTCGCACTCGAATCTAACATTCGTGGAAATTCACCTGCCTCAGCTGACCAAGTCATACCCAAGTTACAAAAAAAAATCCAGCGCAGTTTACTCTGTAATGAAAACCAGCGTTCAACCGAACCCATCCGCACTTTAATCATAGATAGTTACACCAAAGAACCAATTGAAGCAGTACAACTCGGATTCACTATCCCCGAACAAGATACCTGTATCATGGGTGTAACCAAAGATGACGGCGTCATCGAAGAATCATACCCAGCGGTATACGGTGGAACAATAAGTCTCATAAAACAAGATTACTTAACTGACTTCTATCCAATTGATACATATAAACGAAAAGACAATCCATCCATATTTGGGTACGCATCAGTTGGGCGCGATGAACCCGTCCTCGAATTGAATCGGATTACCGCCAAAAACATCACAATCAAAAAGAAAATGATTGAAAAATGTATTGATAATGATCATTCCTACAGTATTAATGTAGTTGAAGCCGGAGGCGCCGCACTCACCGCAGGTGCAGCTGCCGATTCAGTCGGAACAGCTGTTGGCGCAGCCCAAGGTGCAGGTTCTTCAGCAGGTATCACCGCAAACGAAGATGGCTGTTATTTCTCCCCACTCCTAGGCGCAACCGCAGAAGAAGCAGTTGACAAGTATCGGCCAGAACTCCTTGATGCTACTCATTATTGGGTTTATACCGGAGCCAAACAAGTGTTACTCGATGGCGAGCGTGCCATTGTAACCTTAAAACGCGTATCCGGGTTAAACCCCAAATCAAATAGCCAAGAATTTATCGCAGTTGCCACACTAGAAGGGGGACAGTTACAAACTGAAGTTGATTTAGTCCCAGGTGTCTACGAAGTATCAGCCTTCCTCACCACCAGTAATCCCGTGGTCATTCCAAAAGAAGAGCGGTGTTCCGAAGGAGTACTTGAGTCCATTTCATGTTGGGATTCTGATGGCTGCTGTTTCACACTTGACGAACAAAAAGCCGACCAGTTCGTGCTTGGTCAACTTGATTGGAGCAAGGAAAAAGAGTATCTTACCATTACTCCTGAAAATCTCTATGGATCATCTGAAATTGAATTTTACGTTCCGTATATGAACATCTACCAAGTACCACAAAAAGCACATAAACGAGTTGTTGAAGATCTTGCCGCAGTGGGCAGATTATCCAATATTTCCCGTGATCTTCGTGCACAACTAGAACCATCGTATCGATAAAAAATGACAAAATCCAAAACCACTCAAAAAATGGCGTTATTCATCATCTTTCTAGTTATCACCATGCCATTTTATTCTGCCTCCGCCATGGCCGCATCCATACAAATCACCAAAAATACCGGATCCGCCGGTATTCCCGGGTTTCTAAACGCCAACGGCGACACTTGGCAAGTAGAGGTCGATATTGCAGGAATCGAAGCCATACCTGCACCAGAACAAGTCACACTGAGTGTCGGGCTTAAAAGTCAAAACTTTGACAGTTGTTCAGAAAGTGCAGTGGGATTCACCTGTACCTATGTAAGTCCGCTTCCAATAACCCTCTCTGAAAAAGCATTTCCATTTACCGTTAAATACGCAGGCGATCCATTTGCTCCAAACGACCCACAAAAAAATCCTTCAGATGATGGAAGAATTACCGCAGACGGAACCGCACCAACCGTAACCTTTTCCACACTTAAACAAGAAACTGATAAATCCGTCACCATCGATTTCACCGTGCAAGATGGAACAGGAAATAAAGGTTCAGGTATAACCAAAATCGAAATAATGGATGCTGACACCGGTTCTGTGCTTCAAACCATATCAATTGATACACCAATTAAACCACAAACATATCAATATTCACGAGATAATCCCGA
The DNA here is from genome assembly GCA_964372965.1 of uncultured Methanosarcinales archaeon. Lineage (GTDB taxonomy): Archaea > Nanobdellota > Nanobdellia > Woesearchaeales > GW2011-AR9 > CAMAVK01. Next base: position 1,947 of record CAYJTE010000015.1, on the reverse strand, counting down.
ATTTAACAGCAAACTCCAAGCAGAGTTCAGCGGTGAAGGAAGAAAGAGAATCAAAATCAGAGCCTTCGATCAATTAGGCCACATAACCGCTATTCCTCCTGTAAAATCCTTCGACACCGATTTCATCGCACCTGTGATAATTTCATCAAGTGCCAGGTTAGTAGATTCCAATAATTTTGTTGGACAATTCGAGCGTTTTGGTACATTTGAAGTCAATGTCAGCGACACTCATTTAGAAACGAACAAAGTAACAGTGAGCGCCGACGGAACAGATTTAGAACTCACACCAGGAGTCTGCTCATCAACCAACACGGATGGACTCTATACCTGTACCTGGACCAACGTCAGTCTTACACCACAATCATCATACACCTTACAATTTCATGCACGTGATACCAACGGAAATGAAGCCGCCGCATCATCAACCATCAGCATGATTGAAGATACTACCGCTCCTCAAATTTTATTCTTTGGCACATCAAATGTATTTGAAGACCAAAGTTATGTAACCCTCTCAGCCGAAAACAGCAATCAAAGTGTTATATTAATAGCGCAAGAGCAAGGTTCCGGAATAACAATCGATACCGTTGCCGCAAATTTACAAAAACTTGGCGGCGGATCCATTCAAAAACCGGACCGCTGTGACCTCGTTGATGGCAATTACCGCTGTGAATGGGACCTCAGAAGTAACAATTTACCTGGCGGAGATCTTATAATTACTCTACCTAAATTCCAAGACGCCGTTGAAAACGTTGGTGCATCCCGTGAAGCCTCCATTCGCGTTGATACTGGCGGACCCGTCGTTGATAAAATTTCATTCTTTGGCGTATCAGACGCAGGAGACAAAGACTATTTCCAATCAAATGACCGCATGAAAATAAAGTTCAACGTCACTGAACAATCTGGGTTAAACATATTTGTTGATATGCGGCCGTTAATTGGCCTAACCGAAGCCCAGCAGCAATTTGCCGAGCCGCAGCAAGTAAATGGGAATAATCGCGAAACCGGATTCGCCAAATTCGATCAAACAAATTGCGAACGTAAAGTTGACAAAAACGAAAACGGTGAAGATGTACCAACTTTCGTATGGGAGTGTGAAATTGAAACCATCAGCATGCGCTCCGGCCCAGACCATCCTAGTTTCGACCTCATTATCCGCGACACCGCCGGTAACGACGCCCAGAAATGGAACTATGAAGAGGATTCCAAAAAAATCAAAAACATGGAAGGAAACAATAATCGTTTCAACTTCGAATTATTAGGACTCGCAGCTGATGAAGAAAATCCTGATTTCTGGCAAGTGCAAAGTGCCTCTGCAGGATCATCCTTCATCGATTTAGAAACAACCAATCTCATCCCCGCCCGCATCCCCATTTCCGTCTCCATGAGTCCCAAAACCGCACGCACTGAAGCCATAAATATCAAAGTCCAAGGCTGCACAATTGACACCTCCGGCGGACCAAGGAGCGGAACACCATCCGTTACTAATACCGCATCACAAAAAGCCCAAGATGCCGCTGCCACAACCGAAGCAACCCCCGTAGCCCCCGAAGCAAATCCCGCAGCAAACCTCCAAATTTCACGCTCCATATTATATTACAACCAAGAAACCACCATCAGTTCCGGTGAAAGTAATCCTTCTTATAAAATATTACTTGAATTTGCACCATTTGATGGCAAAGCCCAGTTCGTTGAGCAGTTCAAAAACCAAAAAGAATCAGATAAAACAATTGACATCCCCATAATATGTAATGTCCAAATATTCAGTAAAGTCGGATCAAACGCTATTAGAAATGCCGAAATCGAATCCGTCACCTTTACCGTACCTTTTTCATTTTCGAAATTAGGCGCCATGGATGAGAATTTAAAGCATAAGATCAATGACATCAAAGATCAAGCCCTTTTTCAAATCGCAGAAGTAACGAAATATATAAATCAAGTAATCAC
>CAYJTE010000014.1:4071-11033 GCA_964372965.1 uncultured Methanosarcinales archaeon | reverse complement strand
ATAACCCCCTGTCCCAATCAACCCAAAACTGTATAACATAAAACTGTATAACATATAACCTCAATACTCTCCTCCCATACTATGGCAAAAGCAATAATCACATTCAAAATAATGCCCGAATCCCCTGAGATAGATCTAAAACCAATCGAAGAGGCTGCCCTTAAGATAGCTAAGGACAATGGCGCAATTGGACAAATGCAAACAAAACAAGATCCCGTCGCATTTGGTCTCGTAGCTGTCCTCATTATCGCCATGTACGAAGTTGGAAACGCCGATTTTGAAGCCATTGCAAGCAGAATGGCAGAACTCGATGGCGTGCAAAGCGCCGAAGTTGCCAAAATGGATCTCGCATTAGGATAATTTTTTCAAATAACCCTCATTTTTTCCCCGCAACTCTCAATAATATTTCTCGAAGTTGTGAATAATCCCTCACTCCTTTAACACCCGTATCATCAAAATGTGTACGAACCCCTCCAGTCTCTGAAAGAACTATTTCCAATTTTGGCGGATCAATTTTCAAAATTCGACACATTTGATGTATTTGAAAAAAACCAGCAGGACAATCAACCTCCCGTAATAACTGTTCCAAAAAAAGCTGTTCAGCAGCAAACATCTTCTGTTCAACCATTCGAGCAAGTAATACTGGATCTCCAAGCATCCCCACAAACAGAGGTCCAGCAAATTCCATCTTTTTTGCACAACACTCCCTTTGATTAGATAGCGAACAACCATAATTCAAACAATTTCGGCACCACAGCAAGTATGCATGTTCACGCACAATCTCATCACACGTCTCCTTACCCTTAACACAGCGCAAATATATCCGAAAATAATGATCCTTATGATATGACAGTACAGGAACTAACGCTTTATCAAACTGCATTCCCAAGAGTTGGATCTTCCTAATTAAAATTCGTAACCCCGTTTCATGCATCATATAATTTTTCAAACTCTTCGCCCAGTATTTTCGTAAAGTAACTTTCGAATATGTCCCTGTAAGAGCAGCTGTATCAGTGGCTGTAACTGCCAAAATACCGCTACGAGAAATTCGTGCAATTGCCGCATATAGAAATGGATTAGGCGTCCCAAACGGATCGATTTCAATATAATCAAACCCCTTTGAATACAACAAACAATCATTAGCATCCTCTCCGCGTATCTGAACCTTTCCAGAATCAACCAGTTCAGAAACTTTAACACCATTATCAGAGCAAAGCGAGGAAAACGTTTCAGCAAAATTCAATTTAGAATCATTCACCACCAATCGACTAACAATTGCAGGATCAATTTCTTGCAAAAATCGCAGTGACCTAATCCCTGAACCAGCCATAACATCTGCAATTTTCATATCCTTATCACCAAGAGCAGAAAGAAGCGCAATTGAAATATTACGGTTAGAAACCATAATAGGATTATAAAAAATATCCATTGAAGCGTTCACTACCACTGGAACATCAATATCCAAACTAACACTATGCTCTTGTATTCGAACCATACCTATTTACCTATTCCCAATTAACTCGTTCTTGTAATTCTTATGTTCTTGTAATTCTTATGTTCTTGTAATTCTTATGTTCTTGTGAGCAACACACAACTTCGCAGTCATTCAACTCCTACATCAAGAAGTTCAAAGGTTCCATGGTAGTTTTTAAAATATTGTTCACTTTGACAAAGTATATGAATAGTTTCCTCTTGTAATACTGGAACACACCCTAGGTTTGGAATTTCATGTGGCACTCCCTGCCCCATAACCTCATCCCAATATAACCTCCGCAGCCCCGTATCTAAAACATCAAAAATCTGTTGCAATACCCCATATTGCTTCCATGCTGTAAAACGATACGGGCTCCCTTTATTCTTTGGAAGGTCAATAAGTACTGGGTTCCTCAAATTTTCTTTTAACTTCTGGTCTCCTCGTTGTTGTAATTGTAATTCTAAATTCACCATTTCAGATATATTTTCACCCGAAAACCCAGACCACCAGATATTTGGAACATAGCAAAATACCTCAATCATGTGTGCAGTAGCCAAAGTCCTATCTAGTTTAGGATATTCTCGAAGAACACTTCTTAGAGATTTAGGATTTCTTAGAGATTTAGGACTTCTTAGAAATTTAGGACTTCTTAGAGATTTAGGATTTCTTAGAGGTTCAGGTCTAGTTCTATAAGGAGATGATGGATTATTCATAATGGCTGTAACAAATAGTCCATTTTATAAAGTTATCACTAAAAAGAGATAACTAAATATAAACAAACCGGTAGGAGACATTTTTTTGACAAATACTGGAGTTTTAAATTCACCCACACATTTAAAAAATATACACTTCACTATCAACCAAACATCAACTCTAAAATGACCACAAGAAAAGTATTAATTGCAACCCTTGGACACGTAGACCATGGAAAAACGTCTCTTTTAGATAAAATTAGAAAATCAGCCGTAACCGTTGGTGAAGCCGGCGGAATTACCCAAGCCATCGGCGTCTCTATTATCCCCATCGAAACAATCAAAAAAATATGTGGAAAACTCCTCGATGTCTTTCAAAATAAACTAACCATTCCCGGATTTCTCGCAATCGACACTCCCGGTCACGCCGCTTTCACCTCGCTGCGAAAGCGTGGAGGATCACTTGCTGACATTGCCATTCTCGTAGTGGATATCAATGAAGGTTTCAAACCACAAACTATCGAGTCCATCGAAATTCTCAGAAGCCACAAAGTCCCATTTGTTATAGCCGCAAATAAAATTGATCTCATTCATCATTGGAAATATGATCCATCCAAGTTCCTACTTGAAAATATCGCCGAGTTTGACTGGGATCTCCAGGGTCAATTCGAACAAAAAATGTATGCTCTCATTGGCAAATTCAACGAACTAGGGCTGCAAGCTGAACGTTTTGACCGCGTCTCTGATTATACCCATCAACTCGCAATCGTTCCACTCTCCGCTCTAACCGGACAAGGCATACCCGAACTTCTCATGGTCTTAACTGGACTCTCGCAAAAATACATGGAACAAAAACTGGTAATTAATGAACAAGGCGATGCCAAAGGAACAATCTTAGAAGTAAAAGAGGAGAAAGGCTTAGGAGTCACCCTCAACACTATTATATATAATGGACATCTACGAGCCGGAGACACCATCATAATTGGTGGATTAGAAGGTCCAATTGTAACCAAAATAAGGACTCTCCTCGAGCCAGCCGAGCTCAGTGACATGCGTGATAAAAAGAGTACCTTCACCAACGTCAAAGAAGTCAATGCCGCAACCGGTGTAAAGATCGTTGCTCCTGGTTTAGAAAAAGCAGTTGCTGGTATGCCTGTTCGGGGGTGCAGTGGAAAACCAGAACAAATTGAACAATATAAACAAGAAGTCCAATCAGAAGTAGGTGAAATCATAACCTCAGACGAAAGTGAGCACGGAGCCATGCTCAAAGCAGATACAATTGGCGGACTCGAAGCGCTCCGAACTCTCTTAAAAGATAAAAATCTCCCCATTGCCTACGCATCAATTGGCGAAATAACCCGGCGTGACCTTTCAAAACTCGAAGCGTTAAAAGAAAAAGATGAATTTACCGGAGTCCTTCTAGGATTTAATCTAAAACTCGCACCTGATTTAGAAGACCAAGTTAAAACCAAAAAATTGAAAGTCTTTCTCAATGATGTTATCTATCGAACAATTGATCAGTATGAAGAGTACATCGAATCATTAAAACGCGAAGTCGAACTTCGCGAACTTGCAACCATCGTGCGGCCATGCAAATTTTTCTTATTAAAAGGCTTAACCTTTCGCCAAAACAACCCCTCCATATCTGGAGTTGAAATAGAGATAGGTAAACTCAGATCCCAAGATCCTATAATGGATAAACAAGGAAGACATCTAACCAAAGTTAAAAGCATGAAAGATGGAGAAGATAGTGTCAACACCGCCGAACAAGGCCGTCAACTTGCACTAGCTATGGATAATATTACTATCGGCCGCCAAGTAGAAGAAGGAGATTATCTTTATACAGACATTCCTGAAGAAGATTTTCGTAAACTAAAAGAGTTAAAAAAACACCTTACTAAAATGGAACTCGAAGTGCTAAAAGAAATTGCAGAAATCAAACGTAAGGATAATCCTGTATGGGGTGCAAGTTAAATATCTTTTTCAAATACTAACCTTCTCAAATATACCTTCTGATACCAACACTAACCCTCTCTATCTTCATCAATTTTCTCTCTCAACAATTTTTCTCTCCCAAGTAAAATAAGCAGGAATCCCCCTTCTTTTATAGCTTTTCAAGATTTTCTTTAATTATGTAAAACATAAGATATCATTCAGAAATGGCAGGAACAATAAATTAATAAAATGACCCTTATCCATCAAAAATCCCTCATTATCATCAATAATAACTAAAGTTAAATGCAATCAAAACAGTAAAAACAACAGTAACTACTAATATAGAACATTGTTCTTGAACCAAAAGATATATAAATCCATATGAGCTACACTGCCCTAGAAAGTGCAAACCAAGTAAAAAGGAGGAGAAGATGAGATCAAAATCTAGAAAGTCGACAAAGTTTACAAAAGCAACTTCTGGATCAACATCCGACATATCAAACAAGGCCATCGTTGTAGCTCTTGTATTGGTCGTGCTCGTGAGTGTTGTAAGTTTAGGCGTCTACATGCGTTCAATTGACGAAGCAGCCCCAGATAAAGTTACATCTGTGTCAGGCACAGTTGAATTCACAGTAGTAGAAAACCCTAATCTAAGAGTAGGTCAAACCGATAACGCCGGTGGTAAAGTTGATTTTAGCGTAGTTAAACCATAATAAAAGAGGTATATACAAATGGCAGATGTTTCAAATAAAACAATTGTTGCCTTACTGGCAATAGCATTAGTAGTAACTGTTGTAGGAACAGTTGTGAGTGTAGGAAAATTAAATAGTTTAGGTGGTGGTAGTTATTCTGTATTAACTGGTGCAGTTACCGAATCAACTGGTACAACCTCAATTACCATATCAGGAACAGCAGCGATAGTGTTAAATGTTACTGCTATTAATCTTTACTCGGGGTATTACAATACCAGTTGTACCACCACATTCTCAACAATTGATACCTCCATAACGGATAACGACTCAAGGGAGGTAAGCTGTTGGATAAACATTTCCGGAACAGACAATCAAACTTATAACAACCAGTGGCATCAACTTGCAAATGACGGAACAACTGCTCTTAATATCACTGCGTACGTAACCGACTCATCCACCGAAGGGGCAACCTCAGAATTTAACAGCACTGAAATTTTGTGTGGTCGAAACAACTGTCCATCTGGGAATGCCAATGCGTTAATTCGAGTTAAGGCGTCAAACAACGAGTCTAACTCATGTAACAGCGCCCTTCAAAGTTCGTACACCTCACCCTTTAACAGTTTGGTAAGCCCCACTGGTCAGACCAACGTAACCCTTTGTCAGAGCTTAAACTTTGATGAAGACGCTGATGAGTTAAATGTTTATTATTACTTACAAATTCCATCAGATGTTGATCAGGGTGCTAAAGGCTTTACCACAACCTATTACGCAACAGCAAGATAGGCACACTTTTTCTTTTTTCCTTTATTTTTAATCTAACCTCTAAAATGTTGGTGTAAATCTAATAGTGCAATGGCGTCTAATAGTTTAGTTTCATAATAAAAAGTGATGTAGTTGTCAGGTGCCCCCTTAATGAATAAATACAACATTCTCATGCTTGTAGTATTGATGTTGTTTCTACTTGTATCAGCTACAGCATCAGCTCTATCCATTACCCCTGCCAAAATTGAAGTAGCCTATTCTCAAGGATCAACGGAGACTGTAACCTTTAGAATAGGAGGAACAGAAGATAAACCAGAGATATCATTTCGTGGAGAATACGCTCCGTATGTTTATGATTACAAGCTAAGAAAAGAAGGAGGTTTCTGGGTGATTGAGGTTACATTCGTTCAAGGAGGCACATTTAGCCCCGGTGGTCATGAGCTAAGTGTCGTTGTCGGGCAACCCATCAAATCAGTATATGGTCGACGTCCACAAATGGGTGGTCGAGTAGAAATCGGTGGTCGAGTAACCATTTATGTTCCCTCTGACTATAAATATCTTAATTTTCGCGACTTTGAATATGAGCAGCGCGCAAATCGTAATGTAAAGGCATACTACGTTTTAAAGTCTCAAAATCTCGGAAAAGAAGCAATCAGCACTGTTTCAAGCAAAGCCACAATTACTCCTCTTGCCGATCCTAACTCCCAATTAAGCATAAATATACCATTTACCGCTGCAACAAATATTGAATATCTTCAGATGGTAGAACAATATGCCGAATGGCAAGTTCCAGCTGACATGCCTTATGGTGAATATCAAATAACTCCCCTGTTGAATTATGATGGAACTGAGGTCAAGTTAAACACGTTTACATTCACCGTAGGCGACTTGGAACTCGAAATAATGGATCTATCATCAACACAGTTCGAAACCGGTAAAATCAGCACTACCGAATTAAGTGTACAAAGCTTTTGGTCATCGGCAGTTCAATATACCCCCAAGATGCAAGTTATAGATCGAAGTGGTAAAACAGTAAAACAGTTTGCCGGCGCCCCCAATACTATCCGTCTCATTTCAACTGGATCTACTACTCTTTATTTTGACGGAACGGGTCTTGCCGTCGGAGATTACAATTTAAACGTTACTGTTGACTACGAAGGAAAAACCACATCGAAGATGTTTCCAATTAAAGTAATTCCCGCAGTAATTCCCGCAGTAATCACCGCTCCTCCTCCAGTAGCTGAAAGTTCAACTTCCATAACCACAATCGCCATAATTGTAGGAATTGTAATACTTATTATCATTATCATTTTTGTAATTAAAAAGAAACGGGAACAATCAGAAGAAGTATAAGAAGAAGTATAAGAAGAAGTATAAGAAGAAGTATAAGAAGAAGTATAAGAAGAA
>CAYJTE010000014.1:0-3971 GCA_964372965.1 uncultured Methanosarcinales archaeon | reverse complement strand
GTATAAGAAGAGGTATAAGAATAATAATAATTTTCACCGCATTAATATACCTCTTCCTTTCCACAAAACTAAAACCCCAGTTTCTACACTCGTTTTAATTCTTCAATTCTGTCACGCAGAGTCATAGCTCGTTCAAAATCAAGCACATCCGCTGCTTTTCTCATCTCACATTCAAATTCAATAATTTGTTTTTCCACATCAGATCTACTCATATGTTTTGTACCACGCACTTCCCGCTTCTTCTCAGCCACGCTTTTAATAACTGTTTTTGGGGTAATCCCATGCTCAATATTATATTTCTCTTGCATCGCCCGCCGATGCGCTGTAATTGCCACTGCCGACTTAATAGAATCTGTCATCACATCAGCATAAAGTATCACTCGACCATTTGAGTTACGGGCCGCACGACCAATAGTTTGAATAAGACTCCTCTCATTACGCAAGAATCCTTCTTTATCAGCATCTAAAATCGCCACCAGTGATACTTCCGGTAAATCGAGCCCTTCCCGCAAAAGGTTAATACCAACAAGTACATCAAATTCACCAGCTCGAAGTTGTCTAATTATCTCAATACGGTCTAAACTTTCAACCTCCGAGTGCAAATAACGCACCTTTATTCCTTCACGAGAAAAATAATTAGTCAAATCCTCAGCCATTTTTTTAGTAAGCGTTGTGACAAGTACTCTCTCCCCTCCATTCACCGTCGATCTAATCTCTGAGAGCAGATCCTTAACTTGACCTGTAATCGGACGAACCGTAACAATTGGATCCAACAGACCAGTTGGACGAATAATCAAATCAACTACCTGTCCCGACGTAGTAAGTTCATACTGAGCTGGCGTAGCAGAAACAAAAATGACCTGATTGAAAAACTTCTCAAACTCTTCAAATTTCAAGGGGCGATTATCAAACGCACATGGTAATCTAAACCCAAAATCAATTAAATTTTTCTTACGTGTATAATCACCAGCATACATCCCATGCGACTGCGGAATACTTTGATGACTCTCATCAATAATTAACAAAAAATCTTTAGGGAAATAATCCAGCAGTGTATAGGGTGGAACCCCCACTTCACGTCCATCAAAATAGCGAGAATAATTTTCGATACCCGTACAATACCCCATCTCTTCCATCATCTCAATATCATATTTCACCCTTTTCGAGAGACGCTGCGCTTCAAGCTCCCCCAAATGAGGAAGCCACGTCGCGAGTTCTTCTTGGATAGCTAAAATAGCCGCTTCCTGTTTTTGCTCTGGAACAACAAATTGCTTTGCCGCAAACAGAGTCATCTCCAAAACCTCTGACAATGTCTCCATTGTAATCGCATCCATCTCAGAAATTCTATCAATCTCGTCTCCAAATAGTTCAATCCTGATCACCCTTGTATCATATGCAGGATACACATCAATAATATCACCTCTTACTCTAAATTTCCCCGATTCCATAATTTCGTTACGTTCATACTGCATCATAACAAGTTGTGAAATAATATCGGCCCGGTTCATCTTTTTACCTTTGGTAAGATTAAGAGAAATTTCCTTAAAATCCGCCGGGTTACCAAGACCATAAATACACGAAATGGATGCTACCACAATAACATCTTTTCGAGACATAAGTGCCGCCGTAGTAGATAACCGCATCTTTTCAATTTGTTTGTTAATCGTCGCCTCTTTCTCAATATACGTATCTGTCGTAGGGACATAACTCTCAGGTTGGTAATAATCATAGTACGAAATAAAATACTCTACACGATTTTCCGGAAAAAAATCTTTCAATTCCTGATACAACTGCGCCGCCAGTGTTTTATTATGAGCAAGAACGAGTGTTGGTTTTCCTAACTGAGTAATTACATTTGCCATCACAAACGTCTTGCCACTCCCCGTAATACCAAGGAGTGTCTGCTTCGCATGCTGTTTGGAACCAGATATCAGTTTTGATATAGCTTCTGCTTGTCCACCAGCCGGTTCATACGGAGAACGAAGTGTAAATACCATCAACGGTAAAAAATGGTCCTTTTTTATAATAGTTCGCAACTAAAAACATCATCACAAAACCATACAAAATAATTCCGTTTCAAAACTACGGTCGAACCCACCGCGCTTCCCAGTAACTTACATCTCCTTCATCATCAACAACTGCAATAAGAAGCCGTTTCTTGGTTGAATGCGCCACTCTATTCTTTGCCGCCCACTCATGCCACGTAAGAGTTTCACCTTCATGAACAGGGTACACAATCCAGCGCGCATGATCTTCACCCGGCTTAACCCCTCGATCATATACACGAAAATCAGCTCCAAATTTAAGAGCTGTCTTTATGATATACCCCCTATTTCGAATATCTCTAAATACACAATAGCGAATCCAAAAGTTAGGTTCAACCTTCCGTGCCTTCTTAACAAATTGTTCAAAGATAACATCCCGACCAGAATCGTTCTTTATGAGTAACCGTCCTCGTTCAACCAAATATAATGCTTCCAGAAGTGACAGCTCCACTTTACCTGACTCTGTAAGCATCCCAAATCGGGATTGATTGTACAGTTCACGCGCATCATCAGATATTTCTGTAATAACACGTTCCCCTGCTAGAATACCTAAAACTGGCTTCTTCTTTTTGGTTTTTTTGTCTCCATCCTTATCATCAGTTTCAATAACTGGTAATAAAGGTCCTAATTCTTCAATATCTTCTAAGGTTTCAGGTTCAGCTGCCTCAGAAAACTTTTTTTTTCGAGTCATAGTTCCTACAGGTTATACTTCTTTTTTAAACATTCTGCCTCATTCAACTAAAAATGACGTTTTTCCATAGTCATTTCTTAATCTTTGTCTTCACCTTAACTTTTCGAGTAATTTCAGGGGTAGAAATCTTCATCCACCTATAGCACAAAAACAACAGCGCTAAAACAAACAAACTAAATAAAATCCACCCTATTTGCGAATGAAACACCCCTACCGAAAAATCAGGGTAATAGATACCAATCACCATAATTAAACTAACACGGATAATATTCATCACATAGGTACCAATCAGTCCCAATATGAAAATTACAGCCGCCTTACCCTTGTGGAAAGTATCTCCTTCATACACCATCAACATCACAAACAACCCAATAAAGAGACTCAAACTTTCAATACCAGAGCATGCTGGCCAAATAATCACGGAAAATCCTTCAACAGAAAGCACGGGATTTTGTTGAACATTTCCAAAATCAACCTGTGCCGTGTCCCAAAATAAATGCAACAACCACGCACTTCCCCCAGCAGTTGTATATGCCAGAAAATGCCATAACTGCCGCAGTATCTCATAAATCGCAAAAAAGAAATACATCAAAAACGTAAAAAACAACAGCGCTAGAACTTTCTCACGATAAAACGCAAGACCAAACACGGCAACCGACACGCACCACGCTCCACCAACATACAGAAACGTCGCAAGAGCGAACAACCATGGTGAAAAAGTTGCCGTAAAATACTGCAAATAAAATGCGCTTCCAAAAGCCACAGCAGCAATTCCATAGAAAACAAAAGCTTCCATACGGAGCATCGGGGTCCTTAGTCGTTCTAAATCACTTCGGTATTTAACCCCAAAGAACGCCACTAGAATAATGGTATAAAACATAAAAATTGAGAGTCGATATGTCTGAACTTCAGGCGCCCCACCACTAAAATACTGAAAAAACCACGGGATTAATCCATATACAATCAAAAAGAAAACAACCGCCCGAATAAGAAGGTCTTTATACCTCATAAACACACAAAACGGAATTCCTATTTATATCTTCTGCCCCAATCAAAAAACAAAATTTAATATTTGTCAAAAACCGACCACTACAAGAAATACAGAAACTACTGTATCCAAGAAAATAAGATATTTTCCAACCAGAAAACAGGTAGCTTCCTGTTTTCTCATTCCCTTTCTGTACATACAAGATGTACAAACAAGACAGCAATCTTTCTTGCAACCACTGGTTGAA
>CAYJTE010000013.1:0-11155 GCA_964372965.1 uncultured Methanosarcinales archaeon | reverse complement strand
AGACAGAGAAATACTTGATTATTGGTGTTCTTTGAGCTCTTTAAGAGGTTAAAAAAACGCCCACCACCTCGGATATTTAAGATGTAATCAAAAAATTTAAATAGTACACGTACGTACACGTACGTATATGGCAACAAAAACTCTTACTATTACGGAAGATGCGTATGAACGACTGATGAATGTTTAAGGAAAAAATGAAAGCTTTAGTGATGTGATAACAAAGCATTTTCCTAAATACTCACTTTTGGATTTGGCGGGTATTTTTCCTTCTGAAGAAGTGTTAAAGTTGCGTGAACGGATAAATGAAAATCGTAGTAGATCACGTGAAAGAGTTAGCCAAATTGCGAAGAGGTTACGATGATTTTTGATACTTCATTTATCATTGATTTGATACATGGTAATCCTGAAGCGGTTAGGAAAATGAATGATTTACAAGATAGTAGAGAAAGGTTGTTTATTACTGCACCCACTATTTTTGAGTTGTGGGTTGGAATTTCACAGAGTGACCGTCCCAAACAAGAAAAAAAGAAGGTAACTCAAATTTTAGAATCCCAAATGATTCTTGACTTTGATGAAGAGAGTGCAAAACATGCTGGCATAATAAGTGGAACTTTGATCAATGAAGGTAAGGTAATTGACCCTGAAGATTGTATGATTGCGGGGATCGCAAAGCATCATTCACAAAAAGTGCTGACACGTAATGTTAAACATTTTTCACGAATTAAAGATTTGAAAGTTGAGACCTATTAAACTTCATCGGCTCGCCAATGGGGTAATACTGAAACATCACCATATGTTTTAGAACCTTTTTGTACGCCGGTTATTTTTCTTCCGATTGTGGGATGACGAATAACACCCTCCCAAGCAATCATTGCTCCTTGGTCGCCAGCTAGATCCATTGGTACTTTGTAAAATACAGCTCCGCGCTCTTTGCACATGATAGTTAATATTTCACAGAAACGCTGGTTAGCTCCAACGCCGCCGACTAGTAAAAGTTCTTTTTTTCCGGTATTTGCCATCGCACGCTCTACTACTTCGGTGCACATGGCAAAAGCAGTTTCTTGGATTGAGAAGCAGAGATCTTCTTTGGTGATGGGTTTTTCTAAAGATTGTGAATATCCTTTTATGATCTTGTGATGTTCTGTATTTGAGGTGTAAGGTATGTCAATGTTTTTTCCTTGCTTTTGCATGAGTTGTTTGTAGGTTGCTTTTTGTTCCCAAATTTGAGTTGCTCGGGTGAGGAGTCCGGAAAACGAGACGTCCATTCCTTTTACAACATAGGGCAGCTCTACATATTTCCCTTGTTTGGCTAGCTTTTCTATGGAGGGTCCTGCGGGAAAACCTAATCCGAGAATTCTTCCTAATTTATCAAGACAGTTACCTAATCCAATATCAAGTGTTTCACCAAGAACATGGTACTTTCCTGCTTCTTGTATTATTACTTGGGTGTTTACACCTGATACATAGAGATAGATAGGATCTTTTAATTTGTTGTAGACTTTGCCAATACTGAGGTGTGCACAGCAGTGATTGACACCCACTAGAGGAATTTGATGTTGTTCAGCCCATTTTGAGACGATATGGTAGCCTGCCCACAGTGCGGGGTCTAGTCCTGGACCTGCTGAATACGCGATGAATTTGATGTCGTTCCAGGTGAGTTTAGATATTTCAAAGGCTTTTGCGAGAAGGTCTGAGCTGACTTTTACATGATGTGCGGCTACTTGATCGGGTATCATGCCACCATCCGGGGTGCTGAAACTGTCCTTACAGTTGGCAATTACTTTGCCTTTTTCCGTTACAATACCACAGCCAAAAGTGTGGGCGGTTGATTCGACGCCTAAGATGTACATGTTGAAGTGAGTTACATTGTGAAGTTAAAAAGGTTTGGGATTTTTGCTCTGAAATTGGATGGGTTATGTGTTCCACCATGTGGTTTAAATACTCTGCTTTCTGTCTCTGGATGATGAAGCATATAACTGTCAAGGGTACTCATTATGAATGTGGATATCAAATTGGGAGGAGGTTCAAAGCTCAAATTATCTGGAGATTGAAGCATCATAATATTACTAAATCTTATGTTAGTAAACACCGAGTAGCATTTGATTTGATGTATAATCATGTGAAAAATAATTATCCTTTGTATCTTGATGAAATTTATGGTTTGGCTCGCGGTTCGAATATTTCAATGGATTATATATTGTTTTTGAATTTTGCGGAACTGAGTCAGTATCATCATGGGTGTTCCTCGATTGCTCGAGGTGGATCGTCTCTTGAACTTGCGCATAATGAAGATGGTGATTCTGAAGAGAAAAAATCAGCATGTGCGCTGATTACGTATGTGTTACCTACCCATACATTTACTTCATATACATATTTAGGCGAACTTCCGGGGAACTCGTTTAGTTGGAACCAGCATGGACTTTATTTTACGGTGAATTATATTCAGGTTGTGCCTCTCAGGCAATATGTGCCCCGCTATTTTATTGCAAGAAGTCTTGTGGATTGTACTACTTTGAAAGATGTAGAGAAAGTTTTGAAGAAGACACATTGTGATTCAGCATTTCATTATTTTGTTGGTGATAAAAAATCAATAGTATCATTTGAACACTGTTATAGGGACGTTTCTGTTAAGAAAATAAGTAGATGTTATGTTCATACTAATCATCTGCTGCGTGGTACGTTTCGAAGTCAGATATATGGAAGTACCATTGAGAGATATAATTGTTTAGGTGAGCTTGTTCCTGGTGATTTTCGTCTTGCACTCTTTGATACTTCTGGTCGACCAAAATCAGTGTATGCGAGGAGAGGGGATGTGAGTCGGACGCTGGCAACTGTGGTGTTTTTACCTTTGAAAAATAGGGTTGATATTTATGAGAAGAGAGGGGGAGAGCCTCTGCTTGTTTTGAAGTTACATTGAATTGAAAAATCCATAAAGTTAAAAAAGAAACCATTACTTTACCTCTCTATTAGCCCCGTTGTGTAGTGGACTAGCATAAGGGGTTCTGGACCCTTTGACCTCGGTTCGAATGGCTGGAACGGTTTTTGCTGTACCTGGCACGAATGTCCGAGCGGGGCTATCCTTATTTAAAATTGAGATTATATTACCATGGCAAAGAAATACAAAGTTATCTATGATCGGCCTGATTGTATAGGAGCAGGTGCGTGTGCGGCGATTTTTCCTGAACGATGGGTTATGAGTAAGAAGGATGATATGGCTGACCTTACTGGCGCTGCAATGATTCAAGAGAGTCCGGAGCAATGGATACTTGAAATTGAGGAAGGTGAACTAACTCAAATGTTAGAATCGGCGCAAGTATGTCCGGTGAATGTCATTCATATTGTTGATCTTGTGACGGGAAAGAAGTTGATTTAAGTTATTTATAATCTTTAAAACTGTTCCATGATTCTTTGTTACCATCACCAATTATTTGGACTTTTTTTCCTTGTACTAGTATAGCTTGCTGATCGCTTAAGGCTATTATTGGATATTTTGTTCCTGTTGCAGCTTGGTCAATAATAGTTCTATATTTTTCATCAAAGTGTGCAGTGATCAGGAACGGTACCAGATTTAATGCGGTAAAATTAGTTAGCCCAATTTTATTACGATCTTGATGTTTCCAAGTGGCTACTTCAATTGTGGGACATGCAATATAACTGCCTGCGCTTACACCTACATAAAGACCTCCTCTATTCAGGAAACCTTGAACAACCTTACCAAAACCACTTTTTTGTACGAAGTGAAGTAAGTAAAAGGTATTCCCTCCATTTACAAAGATAATATCTTTATTTGATACTATTTTCTCTAACTCTCCTTGTGTTTTATCCTTTAGATCTAGATCTTGGATATCTTTTATTCCGTAACTGTATAATAACTGTCTATCTTTTTCCATCCAGTCTGGATTTTTTGTTTCTCCATATGCTGCGGTGGTCACGAAAGCGACTTTATTCTTTTCTGGTTTTTTAGTTAAGATAGAACAAAAATGATTTTTTATGTTTGGACCTATTCCGTTTGATGTGAGTAAAAGTGTTGGTACCATTGCTTACCTGTTTAATATTTCACTGATAGAATTTTTGTCTTAGGCGGTCATCAAAACTCTTTGTTAACTGGGTAGTGTTTGTTTCAGCGTTTGGATGAATGCTGACGTTTATGTGTGGGATTCCTGCAACATCTTTATACTGAAATAAGAGCTTGTTTTCGGCTGCACCAAATGGTTGAGGTGTTAACTCGAATGTTCCATAATTTAGTGTTAAAGTGTCCTTTATTTGAGCAGCTATGGATGGTGTTTCTCGCGTGGGAAGACGCATTTCTCGGTACACGTTCATTATTTGGTCGAATAAACGCTTGTCAAATTGCTGTAAGGGTGAGATGTTCATTATACTGGTGGTTTAGTGATTTCAGTATATAAATTGTTCTTTGATTTAGATATATTGAAAGTGGATGGAAAATTTACAACCATGAATGTTATACTGCTTTTCTGAAAGAAATTCTGAGGGAAAGTATTTTGGGTGATGAGTTTGATGAAATCCGAAAACTGAGGAATGCCTTAAACTATTATGGTAAAGAAATTAGCACTGTTGAGGCCAAAGTGGTTATTTCAATGATGAAAGAGATACAAGCAAGAATTGAAAAATTAAAAAAATGCTACTGAGACTTTACCAACTGGTTGTATCATTTACTTTTTTCAGCACCAAATAATTTTAATGTTGCAAGAAATTCTTTTGCGAATTCAGCTGGTATAAGTGCGCCAACAGCAATGTAATCAAGGTCAACTGTTTTTTTTTCTGCATATCCCTTGCGCATTTGTTTATCAGTGTGAGCTTGACGCATGACATCAGAGAAGTCATGGAACTGGATTCCTGCATCATAACAGAGCATAGCAAATTTTGCCATTTGTTCTTTTGAACCGGCTAAGTTAGTCATAGGATAGAGGCTATCTGTGTAATGGACTCTCTTTTCAGCATCGTGAAGTATGGTTTCATCAAATAGTGGGTGTTTGGAGTGTCCACCAATGGAAATTCCCAGTTGTCCTATGGCATTAGCAATGACTCCGGAATTTAGATGTTCGTTGGCGATTACCACTAATTTTTTAGATCGATATTTTTTCTGTGCTTCACTTTCTGACATTTCTTCCACGACTGGTTTCATAGTGGGAAAGAAGATAACGTCTCGAATGGATTCGACGCCTGTTAAAATAATTGCCATCCGATCAATTCCAAATCCCATTCCGCCGGCAGGTGGCATGCCGTATTCTATGGCATTTACGAAATCTTCGTCCATGGGGTGATTTTCTTCTCCTCCTGCTCGAAGTTTGGCAGCTTGCTCTTCTAAAAGTGCGCGTTGGATAATTGGATCGTTTAATTCAGAGTAGGCGTTTGATATCTCCATACCGATACAGAATGACTCAAAACGCTCAATTAAACGTTTATCAGTTTGATGAGTTTTACAGAGTGGTGTTGTTTCAACGGGATGATCAGTGATGTGAACTGGCTGGATTAGATGCTGTTCTACTAATTCTTCGAAGAGGCGTTGTACAGCTTCGCCCCACGTAAGATCTTTACTGTATTCAATTTTATGTTGTTTGAGTATGGGAATTAGGTGTTCAACAGTCATTTTTGTGGCATCAACTTTGCCGTAGTGTTTAATTGCATCAAGCAGGGTCATGCGTTTCCAGGGTGCTTTGAAATCGATTATGACTTCTTCGCCTTTGTGCATGTGTTTTACTTTGGTTGATCCGTGCATTGCGATACAGGCTCTTTCGTAGACTTGTTCGAGATATTCCATCATGGTTTTGTAGTCAACGTAAGCCTGATAGATTTCGAGCATGGTAAACTCTGGATTGTGGGTGGTATCAACGTCTTCATTTCGAAAATTTTTACAGATAGTAAACACTTTTTCAAACCCTCCTACCATGAGCCTTTTGAGGAACAATTCTGGGGATACCGACATAAACATTTTCATATTCCACGTATTGATATGGGTGACAAATGGTTTAGCATTGGCTCCACCATAAATGGTTTGAAGTACTGGTGTTTCTACTTCCATAAATCCTTTTTCGATAAAGTAATCACGGATGACTTTGATCATTTTTGAACGTTTGACAAATACTGTTTTGACATCTTGGTTCATGATTAAGTCGAGGTATCGTTGTCGGTATTTGAGTTCGATATCTTTCAGACCATGAAACTTTTCTGGTAATGGAAGAAGTGATTTACAGAGAATTTCGGCGGTGGTAACTTTGATTGTAAGTTCGCCCATTTTGGTTCGAAAAACAGTACCTTGCACTCCTAAAATATCTCCTATATCGGTCTTTTTTATGATGAGGCCATAGAGTTCTTCTCCGAGGTTATCTTGAGAAAGATAGAGTTGAATTCTTCCTAACTCGTCTTGTAGGTGTATAAAACTTGCTTTTCCCATGATACGTTTGAGCATTATGCGGCCAGCTACTTTTGGTGAGATATCTTTTACTGGGGCGTGTTCTTCATTTTTGAGTGATGCATACCTTGTTAGAATTTCAGTTGATTTATGAGTTTGTGAGAATGTATAAGGATATGGATTTACGCCACTATTTCGAAGTTCGTGTAATTTTCGTAGTTTATTCACATCAAGTTCGAGTCGTTTGGCCATGGGTGGTGCACGAAGAGGTGATTATTTAAAGATTTCTGATGAAGTGGCTCTGTAGAAAATTTCGCTATCGCTCAACTGCCAGCTCCTAACCCACTGTTTGTTATTTCTGCTAAGCGCTGCGTTCAAGAAATCGGATAACGATCCTATTTCTGACCATAAATGAATGTAAAAACCTTCATTTATTGTTCCCGTAGGGAGTGTCCTCGCTGTTGTTTTGGACTCGTCTTCAGCGAGCGACCCCTCACGATGCGCCCGAGGAAGAGATGGTTGGGTTAGGGGGAATGCTTGTGGACTTTTTCTACAGAACCAGTGGACAGGAAATACTAATGATCTTGAAGATTAACAATATTTTTATAATACAGCTCTTTTTGTATTATTTATGGGATATAATACTGAAACTGGACTTACAGGAACGATTACTGCGCTCATTACGCCACATACTAAATCTGGTGAATATAGTCTTAAATTGTACTTGAATCATGTACAGAGACAATTAAACTCGGGTATCGATGGTTTAACACTCTTTGGTACTACGGGTGAAGCGGATTTTGTCCCAGAAACGACAAAAACGGAATTCCTGTACGAGACGGTTGCTTTATGTCGTACCTTAAGAAAAACGGTTCCTATTATCGTGGGTATTAGTGATCATAAAATTTCCAAAGTTATTGAGAACGGTGATTGTGCAGCGCGTAATGGGGCTGATATAGGTCTTTTAACACCCCTTTCCTATGTGAAACCACGTCAGGATGGGATTATATATTACTTTACGGAAATTGCAGATGAGCTTCGATCTTTAGCTCCACACTTTAAATTATTTGTGTACAATGTTCCTGGAAGAACAGCGGTTAATATTGAACCATTAACGCTGGAATCACTTTCAAAAATCCCCAATATTGTGGGGGTAAAAGAGGCTTCGGGAAATCTTGATCAATTATTTGAGTATGCCCAAATTGCTGCTCGATCTTCACTTATTATGAAGCGACCGTTTACGGTTCTCTCGGGTGATGATGCGACGGCATTTGAAGCATGTAGTGAACGCGGGGCTAAAGGAGTGATCTCCGTTGTTTCGAATTTTGTTCCGCAAAGAATGAAGAACATGATTGATTCTGTTTTCCTTTACAGAAATACAACGAAAAAGGGTTATAATGGGAATTTAGACTCACTCTTTAAAGCAAGTATGCTGGCTGGAAATCCACAATCTACTCTGTTTATAATGCAAGAACTTAATTATGAAATAGGAAATGGTGATGTATGTCTTGGTACGCTTACATCGAGTGAGAAGTCTCAGATTAGAGAAATTTTATCCGAGGTTATTAATCAACCTGGTCGAATGCATATAGATGAAGTACTCAATGAGCCTCTTTTGAGGAGAGATGATCTTTAAAGTTTAGTTGATGCTCTGTTGATATAAATGGATACTCATACCCTTCTTACTCTTGCTGGAAAATATAAAACGCCGCTTTACATTTATGATGCGGAGGTTGTACGTTCTCGATATAGCGAGTTGAAGTCATTTTGTCCATATTCTAAGGTGAAAATTCATTATGCGATGAAGGCTAATTATAACCCGCATATCTTGCGTCTTCTTTTCGATATGGGATGTGGTATTGATGCGGTAAGTATTAGTGAAATATTGCTTGCTAAGAAGGTGGGTTTTGATGTATCTAATATTATTTATACAGCAAATATGATTACAGATGCTGAGATGCATGAGGTTGCTGCGCTTGGTGTGTTGTTTAATATTGATTCTCTTTCGCGTCTTGAGAAGTATGGAAAGGCGTATCCTGGTTCTTCTGTGTGTTTGCGATTGAATCCTGAGGTTGTGACAGGACATCATGAACATGTGAAGACGGGGGGTGATCGAACAAAATTCGGCATTAATCTTGAAGATTTGGATACGGCGCTTTTGGTTTGTTCTCAATATGGGTTGAAAGTAGTAGGTGTTCATGAACATGCGGGATCAGGTATTCCTGAAATAGTTGATATGGAGGCAGGTATGCAAAATATTTTGCGACATATTACACCTGTGAAATTTCCAGATTTAGTGTTTGTTAATTTTGGAGGTGGATTCAAAATCCCATATAGAGATGATGAAAAGAGAATGGACTATCACACGTTTGGGAAGCAGGCTGTTGAGCTCTTTTTGGATTTTAGTTTAAAATTTGGTAGGGAGTTAGAGATGCGTTTTGAGCCTGGTCGCTATTTGGTGGGTGAAGCGGGTGTTCTTATGGTTGAAGTAAATACTCTGAAGATGAACAGAACACGGTGTATTGTGGGTGTTAACTCTGGTTTCCCGCAACTTATTCGGCCGATGTTTTATGGTGCGTATCATCATATTTCAAATGTGACAAACCCTACTGGTCCAATTCGAGTGTATGATGTGGTTGGTAATATTTGTGAGACAGGTGATCATTTTGCGGTGGATAGGAACCTTTCTGAAGTGAGGGAGGGTGATATTTTAGCAATTCATAACGCGGGGGCATATTGTTATTCAATGGGAGGGATATATAATTTGCGAGCGATGCCAACTGAAGTCACTGTTGATTTGGGGAAGGTATTTGTGAGAAGAGGTAAGACGCCTTTTGATTTAGTTGATGATGTAGTTGGAGATTTAGAGTTATAAGTGGTATGGTTGAGTGGTATGGTTGAGTGGTATGGTTGAGTGGTATGGTTGAGTGGTTTTGTTATTTTAGAATTCATTTAGAATTTATTTTAGATGGTATGCTTTTCGAATGATTGCATCAATGATCCTGATAGTATCCAGTTTTGGGTATTCTATTTTTGGTCAACCAGACTATGATTCTGCTTGTTCTTTGTACTTTACACATTCATTGTTATACCCAGCTAATTTGACTGCGTGGTTGATGTAGGTTAACCAGAGTGGTTTTTGATTCGCGTTTACGTAGGCCAGTCCAACCATTAGAGCGGCAATAGAATTTTTGCCATATAAACCCGCCAGAATCTGTTTGTAGTTGTTTGGCTCGAAATGAATTTGTAGGAAGAAAAGGGATGAACAAAGAACTAATCTTGATTCTTCAAATGGTGTTCTGTTAAGAATTGACATATACTTTGCCGTTAATTGATACTGACCTTGAATATATTGCAGATGACTAAATACTACTACTGCTCCTGTAGGGTGGGGGTTTGTACTCTCACTCACTCCGATCTAAGTCCGGTAACATTGCTTGTTCTAAAATAGAGTGTTCTTAAAACAGTCCGTTTGCTTTCAATAATTTTTTTATAAAGGCGGGGTCTAATTTGACTCTTTGAGTAGTGGTTTTCATTGCTTAAAGAATCTCTTGAAAATCAGACCAGATATTATTTCATCATGCTGTTGACTATATCAGTTTAAGATTTAGGATCTTTCTTACATTTTTTATCTGTTACTACTATAAAAGTAGGTTATAAATTAGGAAGAAATGTTGAAAAAGATTATATGAGAAATCTGCCATTCTTTCTTGCTGAGTTGGAAAAATTGGTGTTGCGATTAATAACTATGGGAACTCTTGCATAGCGGAGCATTGCTTCATCGTTTGCTGAATCTCCGACTGCTACGAGTGGGCGGTTTTTTGATATGCGTTTGATGCAAGTTACTTTTCCTTTGTAGGCGGGGAGAGGTAAGTATACTCTTGTGGTATACACTCCTTGGTTGATGCCCTGTTTAATTCCACAAACTGAGATATATTTTGGTCCATTAAGCTCTTGTAGAGCTGATTTAACGAGTATAGTGGGGGACGCGCTTATTATGTGAATATCAAGACCTTGTTTGTGCAGGAAATGCATCATTTTGATTGTGACTTTGCGGAGAAGAATGCCTCCTCGGATAGTAATCCCGCTATATGTCCACGATCCGTGAGTTTTGTTTATGGCGATTACTTTTTTTACAATACTTTTTATTTCTGCTTCTGAAAATCCTGATAGAGAACGGGTTATTAACTTGAAGGCTTTTACTTTTCCTTTCAGGTGTAATTTCCAGTATGTTTGAAATACATTTTGGTGATATTTTGAATTTAGAGGTTGGTTATTATTTAACAACCGGTTGTTACGTAATTTATTTTTGGAGCATAGATAGATAAGAACGAGGTCTGCTATGTCGTTTGTTATGGTGGTATAGTCAAAGTCAAATACGGCGAACTGTTTTGAGTTTTTCTGGATTCCGAACCGTTTGGTATCTTGAATTTCTTTTAGAATGAAATTATGAATATTTTTCGCTGGGTCCATATTAAAAGATATAAAATAAGACTATTAAAGGTTTCCGTGTAGCCACTCGATTTTGAGGATATCATTTTTTGTGACTTATTGAAGAATATTGCACATATAATCCAAACGGCTTTTGTGCCAGATTCCATTCTTTTTTTGATTTGTCAAAACATCAATTAAAACGTATAAAAATCCTGCCAAACCAATTACCCACCAAAACATTTCAAACATCGTTCCACCTTCCTATTTTGTGTTTATGTTGTGATGAAAATGCATGGGCTCTGTAGAAAATCTGGTTGAGACCGCCAGAAGGCTCGACCTTCCTCCCAT
>CAYJTE010000012.1:0-11362 GCA_964372965.1 uncultured Methanosarcinales archaeon | reverse complement strand
AAATTAGGAGTTCTCTTGGATGGTGAGTATTATGTTATTTCGCACCCTGTATCTGATCAGGTGAGTCCGCAGAATATTATTGCGCAACATGTGCCTACAATGACTTCTTTTCCTGTTCGAGCAGTAGGGTCTGGATGGTACCAATTTGATGTACTTGGCGGTAAATCTATTGCGTTTAGGATTAATGCGGCAACGAGGGTAGTGCAATTTAAGAGTATTTCTGCGGGGGAGCGGTTGCAAGCCTATCCTGTTCCGGTGAATTCGAGTGAATTATTTGAAGTCCAATGCGATGCTGATCATCCGGTTAGTTTGTTGGATCATGCAAATCGTCAGATAACTATATGTCAAAATGATAATGCTGCGGATATTCAAGCTCTGCAAATATGCACTAATCTTGGAGGGGAGATAAATCCACAAATTACACTTCAAAGGGATTCATTTGGGAATCAACGATATTTGTATCAAGTAAAAGAATATCCTGCATCCGAAGGTGTTCCTGCTCGAAGAGTTAAGACTGGTTTTTTCTTCAATTGGATGGATAGTGGTTCGGAGAATCAGAAAACTGAATTGAGTTATAATCCTTTTATTAATGCATTGACTCAAGGACGCCGAGTGGGCATTAATTTTCAAAATAAACAATATTTACTTGAACATGGAGTGGCAGATGTTTTTTCCCTTGCTCAGATTAAACTTGTTTCTTATGTAGATGGTACAAAAACCGAAATTACTGGTGCTGGGAATGATCAATTAGTTACCTTTAAAGTTGCAGATGGAGAGATTTATCTTAAAAGACAGTATGGTCAAGTTGCTCCCCCACCATTTCAATTATGGGGGAAGACAACTGCTCAACTGGGTCAGATGGATTTTGATCGTGATTTGTCGTCATCAATGAATTCTCTTGCTCCGTTACTTGTTTCTCGACCGGTTTTTGGTTTGGTTATTAAAGATCAAACAGATATTACACGTAATCAGGATTTATTTAAGATAAAATTAAGTGGTGCTCAGGGAGCACCGGTTTTGCCTTTGCGGTTTCGTATTCCTGAACCGAGAGGTAATGTGGTGTTTTATTATGATGCAGCGACTCGTGCAGGACAAGATTACGTTAAAAATGTAAGGATGTATCGGTTTTTTGATGTTACTGCTCAAAACGGAGAGGGAGAGTCTTTCTCATTTAATGATGCGTTTTTAGATGTGTTCACGGGAGGGAAGGATCTCAGTTTGAAGTTTGATTCTTCTTACTATCTTTTAAGTTACAGTGGGGAAGAAGGGGGTTATTTTAGTTTAGATAATTTACAGCTCTCATCAATGGATGGAGTGAATTCATTTGCGGGCAGTTCTAATATTGAAACGGCTGTACGAAGTTTTACGGTTCCGGAAGGAGTGATTACTGTTACAGTAGATGATCAAGAGAACACAATCACTTTTGCTTCCCAGACAGCTTCTGATCTTGTTCGTCAAGATGTTTTGCAGTTGGCAGATGAAGGGATTAATGCTGTTGAACTTCTGGAAGATAATAGTGTTTTTATTAATGGGATTACGTACAGATTATGTGATAATGCTGGGGTTGCGCAACAGGAGAGAAATGTTTTGTTATGTAAGGATGGTCAACGTCCTCAACTGTTTGCTCGCGGTGAACCTATTGTTGATGAGTATGTCAATAGATACTTGGTTATTTACAAAGGTAGAAATGAAGAGGGTAAGAAAGTGGTGACGTTCCAAAAGATTAATCCTCTTCATTTTGGAGCTCTTCCAGTTGTGTATGCTGATTTTGCGCAAGCAGGGAGTCGTATTACAGAAGGTAAGGCGGCGGCCTTTAGCTGGGGTGGGAAGTATTTTGAACTTACTACTGCGGATCCTGCGCAGTTGTCATCGTATGCACTTCGTGTTATTCCAACGGGTGAGACGTTTCCTATTTCACATGTTCAAACAAATGATCGAGAATTGTCAAATGGTACTATTGTGTTTGGTGAGAAGTTGCTTTTTATTGAACAGAGTTTTGATGTGGATTATAACATAGGTCTTACAATTACAGCTCAGCCGTATGCGCTGATTTCAGCTGCAGGGGTGAATGTATCTGGAGTACCGGGTGCTTTACCTGAAGGTCAGCTTGGATTTGTGAGGGGTGTGGGAGGAAGTCCGTTTATGGTTCAACCAGCTGAACCTTTACCAAATAATGCAGCACGATTAATTCTTCAGGTTACTATTACTTCTCTTCCTATCAATAACATTGCGATGACTTATTTTTATGCACGTTTAGCAAATGATTCTCGTGCTTCCGTATTGTTGCCTACCGGAGAATCGGTTGAGGTTCATGTTCTTGATTCTACTTTAGGGAAAATTGAGGTTCGCTGATGGCTAAAACAACAAAAAAAGTGTCTGGACGAGCTCGGTTGAAAAAGACATTACTTCCACATCCAAGTAAGAAGAATTATCCTCCTGTACCTCGTATTGTTGATGAAGAAGCTGATACAATAGATTCTAATGTACTCTCGGGCGGGAGTCATTCTTCGCTGGGTGCGCGAATTATTATTTCACTCGTTGCACTTCTTGTTATTGTGGTGTTGGGTCTTTTTTTTGCGGGATCTTTTTCTGGTAAAGCAATAGAAACACCGCAGGCGGAGATAGTTAGTTTTGATACTATGGATTCCGAAAAAGTTTTAATATCAGCTTTTGATGTTATTCCATTTGATTTTATGGTTACACCTTCTAAGTCTGCTGGTGCAGCTGCTCCGATTCCTCTTAAATTGCGACTCACAATGAGTATGGATGAGCGCGATATGTTTCATTATCAGTTGAATCTGGTGGCTGCCCCAAATAGGTTATTATTACTGGGTAAAGGTCTTTTGGGTCGTGATGTTCTTTCGATGGATGGGGTGTATGTTAATAATGATGATATAGCTGATTTAGCTTTGGCTTTAGAAGGCCCGTATATTCGTATTACAAATTTAAATTATGTGACACCTGAAGCTGCTACTATTAATCGTGTTACGTTTGATACACAAGTAGTACTTCGGGATGCGGCAATAATTCCAGTTGTTCCGGCTCAAAAAATTGCTACGATGTTCCATATCAATTCAACTGCACTTCCATCCGTTGCATTTGTATGGCAGAATGGTTCTGATGTGGTGGAAGCAGTACAAATTGGGGGTAATGCTAGTTCGGTTGTCTATGCCCTTAACTGGACTCCTGAGGTTGCACGTGGCTCGGTTCCGTTTATTGTTACAGCGCAAGTTGATCGAGAATATAGTGAAAAACAATATATCATGGCAGTTGGTGGTGTGGAGTATGTGCTTTTGAATAATGATGGCACTACTCGTCTTGAGATGTTTCGGGAAAATGGAGTTCTCAAAGCGCGTTATACATTAGCTGCTTCTGGCGGGCTTCAGCCGTTGATGGCACCATGTGCAGGCTTTCCTGCTCTTAGTTCTCTTGCTGATAAAATTACAACAATATATGGGTATGATTCACGCACACAACAGTGGAGGAATGGTGTTCCTTCAGAATTTGGTAATTTAATGGTTGGTAGAGGGTATCTGGTGAGACTTGCAGAGGGGCAGTCTTTAGATGTTACTTATTCTTGCGGTGGTCAAGAGGGTGCTCCTGATGAACTTCCAACACTTCGATCCGGTTGGAATTTGATTAGTTTTAGTGGTAGTACTGTTCGTGATGCTGAGTTACTTGTTCCTCCGGTTGGTACTCAAATTCGGTTGGTTTTTGAAGTTACGCCTACACGAATGATTCCTGATGTTCCACTTGATAGTTTAGATCCTGGCCGCGTTTACTGGGTGAAGGTACAATGAAACAATTTCCTTTGTTATTTGGATTATTACTGGTGCTAGGTTCCGTTTTAGTATTTGCTGATACTCCGCCGGCTCTGGTTAATCATCAATTTTATGGAAATGTGTATTGGGATTCTAATATTTCCGTTGCGCCAACGCTTGTTAATGCGCGTATTGCGGGGCAGAGTTATTCGAGTGTTATTTCTGATCTTGCATGTAATGGACGTGTGTGTTCAGCAACCTATGGAAAGGCAGCAGATAATATCTTGCGGGTGCAGGGGAGTAATGGTTTGCAGATCACGTTCTTTTTAGGTGATACTCAGGTTACACAGGTTCCGTATGTGGATAACAAGGTGCAAGAGTTAGATCTTAATATTGCAACGCAGCCTGTAGTATGTAATTCTAATTTTAATTGTTCTGAATGGAGTGCGTGTGTCTTAGAGAAACAGAATAGAACGTGTGAGGATCTCAATTATTGTGGTGTAAGTACTTCTTGGAATAGAACAGAAGAACAAGGATGCAGTGTGGGTCGTGATTCTTCTCGCGGTGTGAATCGTGGTTCTCCTCGTAATCCTCCTACATCTGTGGCTGCCGGTGCGGGTGGGGCATGTACTCAAAGCTGGAGTTGTTCTTTATATTCACTGTGCGTTGGATCAGAGCAGCGCCGCAGTTGTTCTCGCAGTGATAGTTGTGGTGATGGGGCTGGTGTTATTGTTGTTCCTAAACCAGATGAATCTAAAGTCTGTGTGAGCCGTGGTTCGTCACAATCATCAAGTGGTTCAACAGGTACTGCTATTCCTTCTACTACTAGTGCAGCTGAGACTTGTTTTGATAGTATTTTGAATCAAGATGAACGTGGTATTGATTGTGGCGGTGCTTGTAAACCGTGTCCTGAGAAAAAGGCTGCTTTAGCACCTTCTCCTGCTTCGAGTAATTCTCTTTTGATGTTTGGTGTTGCGGCACTGGCAATTCTGGTTATTGGTCTTATTATTTTTTTGGTTATTCATAAGAAGAAGGTTGCGGTAATGAGTGGTGGGTCGGGTGGTTCATCCACGTTATCATATGCCATTATATCACAACTCGATTCTGCGTACTCTCGTGGTGAGGCTTCTGGCATGTCGCGATCAGATGTAACACAAAAACTCGTTGATAAGGGGTGGGATATGGAAACACTCGAAGAGTATTTGATGAAGAAGTAGTGGGTCGATTGAGATCTTTTTGATTTAGTTTTTTCTGCGAAAATTTTAAATAAGTGTGCTCACTTATTTTTAGTATGACTAATATTACTCTTTCGATTGATGACAAAATCTACAAACGAATGCGGAAACACTCCGAAATCAAGTGGAGTGAATTTGTTCGAAAAGCAATACAAAAAAGAGTGGACGAGTTAGACCAGTTGGAACATAGTTCAGAGCAGGAGTCAATTTTAACAATGCTCGCTTCAGAGGAAGTTCTTCGTGGTGATTGGGATAATGACGCGGATGAGAGGTGGAATAATGTATGATCAACGATCAATTGTCCTTATTCCTTTTCCTTATTCTGATTTAGCGGGTTCCAAGTTACGGCCTGCCCTTATTATTTCTAATGAAATTGTTAATAACACCTCTGTTCGTATTTGTTGTTTGGTTACGAGTAATGAATCCGTTGATGGAATTAAAATTGAGGGGGGTATGTTTGAGAAAGGAGGTTTACCTTTTTCGAGTTGGGTTAAGCCTCATCGTCTTTTTACTATCCACGAGAAGATCATTAAGAAGGAACTGTGTGTTGTGAGTATATCTTGTTTTGGAGTTGTGAAAAATAAGTTAGATTCCCACTTAAATTTGGATTAGTTGATTTTTGTTTTTTAATTTTTAAGTGTTTTTTCGTTATCTTTATATGGATGAATATATTGTTTTGAGTTATGCGTTTGACTTTTGCTGGTTTATTGATTGTTTGTGCTGTTATGTTTAGTGCTTCTTTAGTTTTAGCGCAGAATGTTTCTGTGCATTTTGTTCCGGTTGGAGGAGTCGATTTGACTGGTGCGCTTCTTAGTATTCAATATGAGAGTGGGGATTTAGGTGATGGTGTTGTTGAACGAATGATTCTCACCTCTAACACTGTTTCAATTTCTGTGCCTGAGGGTGAGAAAAATGTGCTTTTCATTGTAGATTTTTTAGAAACGCCCACGAAGGATTATTTTGGTGAGAAAGTTATTTCTTCTGTTACTGTTGGTGAGACTGTTGAGGTGTTGGTGTTTCCTATTGGGTATGTTCAAGGTCGAGTTGTTGATTCTGCTGATAATTTGATTGGGAACGCGAATTTATTGTTTGAGTGTTCTCATGGGTTTACAATTTTGTATCCTCTGGTAACTGATAGTATTGGTGGTTTTCGAGTTCCAAATATGCCGGTTGGGACCTGCCACATTAGCGCATCATTACGGGATAAGGTGGGTAGCTCGGACATTCTTATTGAGCGAGGGAAGGTTGCGAATTTGGATATCATTTTAACTCAAGATGTTCGTCATATTTCTTGGTTTTTTATTGTGGGCGGGATTGTTCTTGGAGTTTTGTTGATTGGTGGTGGTTGGTACTGGTTTAGATTTGTTAAAGTTAAGAAGAGGGTTGTTCGGGGACATTCTCGATTGCGTAGAAAAAAGAAGTATGCTGTGGGTGATGAAATTAATGGTGGTGATAATAATGGAGGTGATAATAATGGAGGTGGGATGAAGTCTGACGCTGATGAGGCTGATTCTTCTTCTGTTTTTTCATCTTCGAATGAGATCTCTAGTCATACTTCTATTATTCTTCAGACGCTCTCTGAAAAGGAGAAGATGATTGTTGAATATTTGATTTCATGTGATGGTACGAGTTCGGCTGCAACGATTCGTCATGCGTGTCATATTCCACGTACGTCTCTTTTACGGATTATTTCAGGACTTGAGCGAAAAAAGCTTGTGTCTGTTGAAAAGATGGGCAAGATGGTTAAAGTTACGCTTACTTCGTTATTTTTGGGTAAATTGAAGTAGTTTTGTTGTTTGGAACAATTTTTTGTTCTTATTTGCCTTTTAGTTGTGTTTTTTGATATTTTTATTCTCTTTTTCTGGTTGTTCCGCTCAAGGTTTAAGTATTTGTTTTGTCTTTGGAACAGTAGAACTATGGGTATAGGTTTGGTTTCCCCTCCGGCTTGTATCCTGGTTTGTGTTTATATTTATGGTGATTTGATGATGGGACACCAGATGTCCTTATGAAATAGCGGATGTGAATTAAATGTCAATGAAAAATATATTGAAAATGTTGTTTGTGCTTGGTTTCTTTTTACTTGAAGTTGGTGCTGCTCACGCAGAGGTTGTTACTATTACTGCTGAAGAGTTGAGTGGTCCTGATGTCACTCTTATTGATTTTGAGGATGCAGAACTAATGCCTGGACATCAATATGTACCAGAGTATGGTGTAAAATTTGTAGGGGTTAATTCTCAGGCGCTTAGAATTAATGATTATAACAGGAATGGTGATCGTACAATTTCTGGTAAGTATTCTATTATGAATGATGCGGTGTATCCAGAATCAAGTGCTAATGTGCCTTTTGAAATTCGTTTTGTTCATGATGTTTCTGCGGTTGGTTTTTATCTTGGAAATGGAGTGGATTCAGGTGAACAGGTTCAAGCTACTATCACAGTATATGGTGATGAAGGACAGGTTCTAAGGTCTGACGTTGTATTGGGAGTTAATAATCCTGTCATGACATTTTATGGTGTTAAATCTTCTGAACCCATTCAGAGGGTTTCTATTGATTATGGTGCATCGTCATTGAGTGAGGATATTGATAATGTGATGTTTATTTCAAGTGAAGAATTTGTCAATATGGATGCGTTGGCTGCTCGCGAGGTTTCTGTTGCTCATAATAGTTCATCTCAAGGGAATAATTCTTTTGGGTATAAACCAAATGTTGTTTGTTCTGATTCTGATGGATTAGTTACGTATCAATATGGGACACAGGGTGTGGTTGAAGGATCAGATGTAATAGGCGGTAAAAAATCTAAGTTTGTTGATTATTGTATTGATAATACTCAAGTACGGGAATATTTCTGCAGTCAGGGTGTTGTAAAAAAAGAATTAGCAGGGTATAATTGTGCTGTTGAGGGAAAGGTATGTCGACAAGGTGCATGTGTTCCTATTGGGGCAGGTGTTGCTCTTACTAAAGTACTTGTAACTGAGGGATTAGAGTCAAATAAAAATACAGTTGATTCTTTAGCTAATAGGGGGTTAAGAAGTATTTCAAAGACTGATATACGCGTTGATACTATTGGTGATACTATTGGTGATACTACCATTGATAGTTTGTCTACGATAGTTTGTGAGGCGGGATGTAAGGTGGACGGTAAATGTGTGCCTAGTGGAACGCGTCTAGGTCAGATTAATGGTGAAGTTTATTGTTCTTGGACTGGTATTTTGAATCCTCAAAAGGAGTTGAGTGCTGCTTGTCAGAATAATTATGAGTGTGGAACAAATCAGTGTCTTAATTCCAAATGTGCAGATATGGAAAAACAACTTGCTGAGACACAAAGTATGATTGAACAGTTTAAGAGTTGGTTTGCGAGTATCTGGAGTTAGTCTTTGA
Source organism: uncultured Methanosarcinales archaeon (assembly GCA_964372965.1). Lineage (GTDB taxonomy): Archaea > Nanobdellota > Nanobdellia > Woesearchaeales > GW2011-AR9 > CAMAVK01. The sequence goes on along the minus strand of CAYJTE010000012.1, from coordinate 2,987 downwards.
GTATCTGGAGTTAGTCTTCGATTATCTGGAGTTAGTCTTCAATTATCTGGAGTTAGTCTTCGAGATAGGTTCGTTTCTTTTTTTCTTTTTTTGGTTATGGTTGTATCATTTATTAACGGAAGTACAATCACCACTAGTAAGTAATTAATTTAGTAATATTTATAAAGAATGGGCTCTTTTGTAGTGGTATGATTACATCAAGACTTGGTTTAGGAACTTTGGTATTAAGTGGTGCTATGGTTACTTCGTGTGGTACTGATTTTACTGAACAGGCAGGGCTGGAATCGCGCTTGACTATTGATCATAGGAATGAGGCTCTTGCTCCTCTTGATAATGCCAATATGGCTAATGTTAAGAACTATCTTGTGGTTCGGGAGTTTAGAACTCATCAAGGGTTAGAGTCTGGGTTGGTGATGGTGAACTCTTTACTTGGAGAGTATGATGGTTTTCAATCTCGTTTTGAGATGCATGATGTTTTTCAACGTTCATTTGATGAGGTAATCAATTTTGAAGTTGGTGAGAAAGAATATTTGCGTCGTGTCGTTCATGCTTTATGGCTTGAAGGGAGAGGCGAGACTGCTTGGTCTTTATCTGATTTTACACGTGAACAAATTAATAGTTTGTTTTTTGTATCTGATTTATATCAAAATAATATTTATAGTCCTGTTCGTGAGCCGTTATTTCCAGAAGTGTTGGGTGCGTCACATTTTTCACCTCATCGAATTGGGCAAATTACTCAGTTGAGGGAGGAATCTTCGTCAGATTTGTTTCTATTGGCACAGCAATTTACGGCATCAAGTCTGTTTGAATCAATGGCATCTGTTTTAATGTGGGAGAAGAAGAATTTTTTTCATGCCTATGGTGATTTTGAAGTGAGTTATGGTTGGGAGAGGTATGCGGATGGTCGTGAAGATAGGGGGGTTATATTTGAACCTCAATCACTCGATCGCCTTTTTGAAGAGCGAATTGTTGGTTGTTATACCGCTGCAGCATTGTATACGGATATGCTGCGTTCCATTAATATTCCTGCTTTGACGGTTACTGCTGGTCATACGTTTGCATATCTTCCTCTTACAAATGAATTTGTACATGGAGATCATTTGAGTGATTATGTGGCGGTTCCAGCGCAGACGTTTTTTTTAACACCTCAAGAGGCGAATGTTTTGGTGGCGGAAAAAGAGGAAGGGGATAATTATAGTTCTTATTTTCCTGCTCTTTATCCATATAATCCTCCTGAAGATGTTGATGTGTACACGAATATTGGGAAAAAAAGAAAGGGTGATGCTCTCTATATTGAAGGACATTTTTGTACTGAAGTGCCACTTGCGAATGTGAAGGTTATGGATGATGAGATGGAGCGGTATATATTTACTCATAGTTATGATGTTGAAAACTATTGTCCCTTTCGGAGTCAATATATGCCTATTAGGACGCTTGATGATTTGAGGGTTAATGGGGCGGATTGAGATTTTTTGATTTAGTTTTTTCTGTGAATTTATTAATTTGGTGTCAAAACCTTTTTAAATAGGTCTTGTTTTTATTTTTTATCCTTATTTTGTTAAGGGTGTCCCTTTATTATGTGTTTATGTGGGATAAAATCTTTGAGGCAACTCGGATTAGAAACTGATTATACAATTGCTCATTGATGAGTGTTGTATGTTAAGTCTATTCTTTGGTGGCTTTTTGATTAGTAGTTTTAATCCATGATGTTATATCGATATTATTGTTGATATATCGATATTATTGTTGATTGTTGATTATTGATTGTGGATATTACAAATAAAAATTTAGTTAAGAAATTTATGTGAGGTAAACTATGGTTCGTGGAGCATTTAAGTCAAAACAACGTTTTAGAAAGAAACAAGTTTGTACTCCGGGTGGTAAGACTGTGGTACACTATCTTGAGCGAAAGCCTCAAGCAGCATCGTGCGCTGGGTGTGGTAGGGCTCTTGCAGGGGTTCCTCGCGAATTGCCAGCAGTTATGCGGAATTTACCAAAAACGGCGAAAAGACCTGAGCGTCCGTTTGGGGGTATGCTTTGTTCTCCTTGTATGCGTATGATGTTCCAATTAAAAGCACGGGGTGAACCACAATGAGTTTATTTGAAGTAGGAAGACTCTGCGTTAAAATCGCCGGTCGTGATGCGGGTCGTACATGCGTTGTGGTTGAACAGGTTGATGCTCAGTTTGTTGTTATTGATGGTGATGTTCGCCGAAAACGGGTGAATGTGAAACATCTTGAACCACTTGCCGATGTTATTGAACTTGCGGAGAAGGCGTCTGCGGATGTAGTTGCGAAAATATTTGGTGTCAAAGGGCTTCCTGTGTGGAGACATACAGCAAAGAAGGTTGGCGAGAGACCAAGACAAGTGAGAGCTTCTAAGGTTGTATCGGCGGCTGCAACTTCTGTTAAGGGTAGTGGAAAAGCTACTCCTAAAGTAAAAGTTGAAAAATCAACTTCTGAGAAACCTAAAGTTGTCAAGAAAGCAGCTGTAAAAGAGTAATTTTTTTGGTTAATTTCTTTTTATTTTTTTTAACATTTTTCTTGTTTAATAGGGATTATGACTGTTAATGGTTTTTTTCTTGTTGGCACTTTGTTTTTAATTCAGTTGAGTTATTCAATTGAAAATGCTATTCGAAGGCCCCAACCGATTGCGAAGGTAATTGCAGCGGTTCCTAGTGAGAAGATGATCATTTGTGATATTTGTTTTTTGAAAGGTCGATCAAAAATAGTTGAAGTATAATATGAAGTTGCAGTTATTATGATTATTACGGATATGAGAAGAGCGATGATTGAGGAGGCGAGTGTTGTGAAGAGGAGAAAAGGCAGGATCAGAAAAATTACAACAATAATGTAGGCTATTCCGGTGTATGCTGCGGCCTTTTTCGCGTTCTTTCCCGGTTCGTATTGTGCTTGCAGGTATGCTGATGAGGCCATTGATAGTGCAGCGGCAATTCCAGTTATGGTTCCAGTTAATGCGATTATGGT
>CAYJTE010000011.1:3558-11810 GCA_964372965.1 uncultured Methanosarcinales archaeon | reverse complement strand
TATTTCCAAAACCGGACCGCGATGAAACCCATACTCCACCACATCTCGCGCATATGTGTTATACAAATCCGCATGTGCACAAATATCTGGAAATTTCCAACCACCACCTTCAACTTCACCCGGCCTATTTCGTTCCAATATACGTCTCCACGCCAACTCTGGACTTGCACGAAGTGAAACAATGAGATCAGCTTGTGGTAACTTCTCACATCGTGCGCGAAACGCCGTAGAAAGACAATCTAATTGATTTGAACTAAGACAACCTTGATTATTAAGATGTCGTGAAAAAATGAGATAATCTTCTGGAAGTGACCTATCTTTAACATAACTTTTTCCACTTTGTTTCGCAAAAAGTCTTTGAGCAGACCTCATCTCCAAAAAGTGGAGTTGCAACTCATATGCATACTTTGGTTTATTTCCTAAAAAATCAAGCAAAAGAGGATTTTCCAGAGGATTTTCATACAGGGCCCCTATCTCAAGTGAACCCTGCATAATCTCCGCAAGAGTCGATTTCCCAAGACCAACATTACCCGCTAGAGTAATAAGCTTTGGATTATCCTGTAGATATTGTTTAAGAACTTTCTCCGCCGCAATAGCTCGGTGTGTAGCCTCAACTTCAGGAGCAGCAACCCAATCACAAATCCCCACAGTAGTATACGGCATCGAAAGAAAAGAAACCTCCTTTGCAATATCAACCGCAATAGCCCTAAAATATGCCTCATTTTGTTCACAATTTACATTCGCATCAACAATAATAATGGGACATCTTACATGATCAAAAATAAACTCCTCATAGAGTCCATTAAGAATCTGTAAATAAGATTCGGGAATATTTTTTTCCTCAGGCCTTCCCCGTTGACCAATACGCATCTTAAGTGTTTCAACATCAGCTCGCAAATAAACCATAATATCTGGTGGAGCAACTTTCTGTGTCATCAAATTAAACGTCCTTTGATACGCCAAAAACTCAGCTTCAGTCATTGCCCCTGTTATACGTTGAGCTTTACCAAATATATGGTAATCTTCAAGCATAGTACGGTCTTCAAGTACAATTCCCTCTGCCCTCGAAATTTGCGATTGTCTATCAAGACGACCGTTAAAAAATTCAAGCTGTGCAGTAAGCGCAAACCGTGTTGGGTCTTGATAAAATTGTTCAAGAACCGCAGAATTAAAATGCTCATGATACACATTTACCTTAGTATAAGAAGTTCGTGAACGAAGAGCAGAAAGAAGAATGGAACAAAATGGTTCTTTTTGCAAAAGATCAACAAGTGTCGACTTCCCAACCCCAATATTGCCTGCAATACCAACATTAACGCGTCTCACACTATCCACCTCAACAAAAGCAAGTAAGGTATCAATATAAAAGGATTTTTGTGATTGAGACAGTATAACTAAAGAAGAGAAAAAAAGTAAAATGAAAAAAACGCCAACACCCGGATTTGAACCGGGAATCCATAAGGATCAGTTATCTTCACTTAAGATCAACAAATCTAAACCAAAGCTTCGAGACTGACGCAATACCGGGTTATGCGATGTTGGCATTACAATTTACTTCTATTGCTCACCATCGCGACCAAAAGACCGCGCGTCTTTTGTGTATGCGATGTTGGTATTTTTACCCATTCACATAATAAGGCAAAACGTACTCCAGAGAGTGAATTCATATACCTTAAAAACAGTAGATTCAAAAAGATTTCTATCTTTTCAACCAAAATGGTCCATCCGAGTCAATCCATCAAAGAAACTCAAAAAAGAGTACTATTTTTAATTCAAGTAAGCATTAGTATTGCCCTATTCTACCTCATCTTTGAAAAAATCAACTTAAACCAAATTCAAAATGTCACATCAAGTATAAACCTAGGTTACTTTCTCCTCGCCCTAGTCCTAAAATTTAGCTCTGTGTTACTAAGTAGCGCTATGCTTGGAGTCGTCCTTGAAATTTTCAATCATTTCATACCATTTAAAGAACTGTCACGAATCTACTTCAGTAGTTTCTTTTACAATAGTATAGGAATAGGGACACTTGGAGGTGATTTTTATAGATGGTACAAACTATGTAAAATAAACGGTTCAAAAGAAACAAGTTCACTTATTATAATAACTGAAAAAATAATTATCTTCTCAGTACTTCTCTCCTTTGTCTTTGTAGGATTTACCCAAGTAATACTTCAAGGATCATACATCATGTTGTTCTTACTAATTCCTCTGCCATTTGTATTTCTCTATGCAATCAGCCAACTCGTGCAAACTATCATGCGTTCTATTAGCCATGTGAAAACATTAAAAAATTTCTATCCATTTGAAACCCTCAGCACAGAAATTGCTAAAATCACGCTAACTCCACCAGCATTACTATCCCGTGGCATTTTATTTTCATCACTTTTTTACGCTCTAAACATTGCAGCATTCGCCCTCATAGTATATTCAGTTGACAAAACAATCCCTCTTTCCGCAAGCATGTTCATCCTACCCATCGTAATTCTATTCACTAGCCTCCCCATCAGTTTCCAAGGTTTTGGTCTGCGCGAAATAACCATAGCCTACCTCTTTCCCGCGTTTGGATATTCCCCCATAACTGGAACAGTAGTTGCCTTAATCTATCTTCTAGCAAACATTGCACTCGCCGGAGCATCAGGAATCTACACTATTAGTAAAAAAATAAAAATTCAGAATTGAAATCCAACGCCACAGCTTAACTAAATTGCAAGCAATCGCGCACCTGTAGCCAGATGTTCACTAACCATTTGACGTGCAGCAGTCTTCACGATTTGAGGATTATTATTTCTAGATAATGTCGCCAGCATCTGCTGTAAATTCATCGAAAAAGTAGATGTATACTCCAACCCATCAACTGCCACCTGAGTAGTGTGCAAACCACTTAAAAAAGGATAACAATGAGATCCATGAACCGCAATCTCAAGAATACTTTTATCAGAAACATGTTGAACCATAAAAGAAAGATCATCCAGATACATCGACACCTTACGGCAAGCGTCTGGTTTAGACATAAGCTGTCGTAAAACATCAACATACCCAAATATTTTGTATCCGCCTCGTAAAATAGATTCATAAGTAGGGTTCACTGCAATACGCGCAAGCGGAGTAACACCAATATAATCTAATAAAGAATCATACCCTGCGCGTGCTTCATACTTTCTACCTTTAGCAGCCATCATCGGAATAACGGTAGATATCATAATATTAACCATAGAGGCCTCATCTTTTAAACCATGCAGAAAACTACGAGAGACATAATCCATATTCGTATACGACACAAAACCATACTGTACAGACATAAGTCCAAACAAAAAATGCTGCCAACTATCTAAATTTTCACGAGGAGCAAAAGGATCAGCCGGCCATTTGCGAACGTACCAATCAATATACGTTTTCCCAGATCGAACAAAAGCATCAAGAGGATGAGCCGCCTGGCATGAAATAACATCATAAATACCAAACGTATCTGGAAAGCGCAGCTTCCCAGAACTAATGGAATAAAACAACAAAAGAGAAAACCCTGATTTTAAATACTCTTCAGACCCCCACATCTTATTTTCAGAGCAAATTTGATATTGCTCCAAATTATATTCATAAGAAGCATAGAGCTTCCCCCCTGGTTCAAACATAGAAAAGCGATCAGCTGAAGTCATTCATCCTTAACAATAAGAACTATTTATAAATTTACTCAAAAATACTCCCCTTTAGTACTAACTTGGTATTTATAAACTCCTTGTAACACCAGCCATAAACATGAAACATACAGTAAAAATTACCATTATATTGCTTATGTTCTTCCTTGTTTCTCAATACCTTGGATTAGGCCTTCTCTACCTTACAATCGATCAAATAAAAACAACAGAATCAGGAAAAATGGAATTCAAAGACTTAGCATTCGCAAAAAGACCTGAACTTGAAGAACAAACCTCTTACATCCCCATCATCTTAACTGTATTAATTGGAACCGGAATCGTACTCCTTCTCATAAAATTCAAATTATTCAAAATATGGAAACTGTGGTTCGGCTTTGCCATAATCACCACATTAAGTATCAGTCTCGCCGTCCTTCTAATTCCACCAGTAGCCATAACACTTGCAATCATCTTTGGACTGTGGAAAATACTAAAACCAAATATATATATCCATAATGTAACAGAACTCCTCATCTACCCCGCAATAGCCCTTATTTTTGTTCCCGTCCTCAACCTCTTCTCAATCACCATGCTTTTACTACTCATTTCTATATACGATGCTTACGCCGTGTGGAAATCAAAACACATGATCACTTTAGCCGAATCACAAACAAAAGCACAACTATTTGCCGGCCTTATGATACCTTATGCAAAAAATACAAACGCCTTCAAAAAAATAGAACCACAACAGCAACCATACTCAAAAAACAAAGACCAAATAACCACCACTAAATCTTCACAAACAAAAACACTAAACGCCACAATCCCAATTCATAAATCAGTAACACCAGAAGAATCAAAAGTAGCCATCCTAGGAGGTGGAGACATCGCCTTTCCACTATTATTCACCGGAGTGATCCTAAAAACAATCGGAATCAGCTATGCCTTCATTGTTCCAATATTTACAACACTCTCACTCACCCTACTATTTTTAAAAAGTAAACCAGGACGATACTATCCCGCCATGGTATTCATAAGTTTTGGATGTCTAGTTTCATATGGAGTAATAAGAATCATCCAATACTTGTTATAAATTGTAAAGAATATTGAACCAAATCCCCCTCCTTAAACACCACCATACTTTAAATACTTCCAAAAAAGCAACAAACCAAAATAGCACTGATAACTCTAAGCAAAGGACATATAAATCATCAGTAAACATCTCCTCCTAAATAATTCAAACAGCACAAAATATCCAGATTATAAGATATCAAAACATCAATAGGCGCATTCTCCAAATACCAACCCGCCTTCTGAGAATAGATAACCCCCATCCGGAAACAGAAAACAGACCGTGTAACAAAACAAAAGCATCCTCTTTATTACTATATTCAAGAACACACATTTAACAATATTTACCTCGATAGTTCACGCATGCATTACACCAAAAAACAAATTGACAAACTAAAAGAACGATTTGTATTTTTCACACAAGAGCACGCAAAAAATATTATTAACATAGTTACCGAGAACATATCATCAATTGAAAACATAATAGTACACTGTACTCTCGGAGCCGCAAGATCACCAGCCGTTGCAATCGTATTAGCGAAACTATTCCCCTTAAAACAAGAAGACTATTTTCTCCGAAAACTCTACCCCTCATATAACCAGTATGTATATCGTATTATGAAAGAAACCTCTCAACAAAAATAAACAACAAAAACGTACTACCATTAAAAATGCAGAACTAAAAAATCAAAAAGAGAAGGAATTAATCATACCCCCTAACTGGACTTTGATCTTTCCTATACCCTGCTGGTGAAATAGTAAGGCCATCATGCGCAGCAATTGTTTGCACCCCCGTAATACGTTGAATTTCACGAGCTTCTGTGATTGGATCCAACTTTAACATATCAACACCAAAATGCGTTAAAATCGCCATCTTTGGTCGAACATGTGCAATAATTTTCATCGCTGAATCTGTATCCAAATTCATACCTGTAGCCCGTTTGCCTGGGTATGGGACATTTAAAATAAGTAAATCCGTACCCATCAAACTTTCAATAAGTTCTGTTGTAAGCGCAGTATCCCCTGTATACGAAATAGAAAATTTTGGAGAAATAATTTTAAAACCAATTGCCGTAGGATCAGTATGTTGCACTGGAAGAGCATGAATTTCAACCGACTCAATACCAATTCTATGATTTTTTTCAAGCGCAATAACTTTCTCAACAAGCCCCATATGATACTTTGTAACAATTGGGTAACTCTGATCCATAACTTGAACAACAGATTTAGATGCCAGAACAACACCCCTATGTTCAATACCCCCATGTGTCATCGCTTCAATTATAGCATTAATATCATTACAGTGACTAAGATGACTATGAGAAACTAAAAGAGCCGTAGTATTCGCCGCATTCACCCCAAACTCCTTCGCCTTTACAAGAGCCCCAGGACCAGGATCCAAATGAAGATGAACCTCATCAATAATAATGACTATACCTCCAGACGCACGCGACTGCTTACATACCGCATTACCCCCTGCGGTTCCAAGAAACGTAACACTTGCCATTCAATATCACCTAAACACATAAGCCTAAAAACCATTAATAAACATTACGTTACTCATAAGCGTGTATTCCAGAGGCTATATTCTTAACATCAATTCTTAACATCAATTCTTAACCCCTATTCTTAACACCTATTCTTAACACCTAATTCCAACCGCCTAATCCCTACCGCCTAATTCCAACCGCCTAATCCCAACCAAACCAATTATTCCAACCACCTAATTCCTAACATCCAAGACCCTTTTATAATCCAAACATATACTCCACCCGAATAAACCTTTAAAAGGGGAACCACCAAAAATAACATATGTCAGACATACTTCCAGAAGATACCAGACGCATTCAAGGCAAAGATGCTCTGCATAACAACATCGCCGCCGCCAGAGCCATTGCCGCAACCATAAAAACCACCCTCGGACCAAAAGGAATGGACAAAATGATAGTAGATGACCACGGAAATGTCATAATAACAAACGACGGAGTAACTATTCTCAGAGAAATGCACCTCGAACATCCAGCGGCTCAACTGCTTGTAGAAGTGGCCAAAACACAAGAACAAAAAGTCGGCGACGGAACAACAACCGCAGTCATACTTGCAGGAGAACTTCTCGCACAAGCAGAAAAATTGATTGACAAGGGAATTCATCCAACGACAATTATCAAATCATACATCATCGCCGAAGAATTCGCCCAAAAAAAACTCCGTGAAATAGCCATTCCCATCGAAAACAGAACATCGCTTCTAAATATTGCACAAACCGCCATGACTGGAAAAGGAATTGAGCGATATAAAGAACATATCACTAATCTACTCGTAGAAGCCTTAGACAAAGTCCGAGATAATGAACAATTAAATGCTGAAAACATTAAACTAGAAATTGAAATCGGACCAACAACGAACCAAAGTGAAATACTTCAAGGGATAATAATAGATAAAGAACGAGTCCACCCAGGCATGCCATCAAAAATAGAAAATGCAAAAATCTTGCTTCTCGATTTTCCACTCGAAGTGAGATCAACCGAAATCGAAGCCAAAATACAACTCTCTGACCCATCGCAACTGCAAAAATTCATCGACCATGAAGAAAACCTCATAAAAAACACCATAAATACTATCAAAATTTCAGGTGCAACAGTAGTAGCCTGTCAACGCGGGATTGACGATTTGGCGCAATATTATCTTGCCAAAGAAAAGATTCTTACCCTCAGAAGAGTCAAAAAAAGTGACATGGAACTGCTTCAAAAATCAACTGGCGCAAAAATAATCAGCACCACAAAAGACATCAATGAAACAATACTAGGAAACGCACAGAGTGTAGAAGAACGAATGCAAGGGAACGCCAAAATGACTTTTATAGAAGGTTGTCCTAACCCCAAAGCCATCACTCTCCTATTAAAAGCTCCTACCCCACAAAATGCCGAAGAATGCAAACGTGCCGCAACCGACGCACTCGGTGATCTCTGTGCTGCCATAAAAGATAAACATATGCTCCCGGGAGCCGGCGCAACAGAAATAGAACTCGTACTTGCAATTGAAAAACTCGCCCAAAATTACACTGGCAGAACTCATCTTGCTATACGCGCGTATGCCCAAGCACTCGAAAGTATTCCATTAACACTTGCCGAAAACGCAGGATTAGATCCTATGGACAGCCTCGCCTCCATTCGCACAGCTCACGAACAACACCAAATATGGGCAGGCATAAACTGCGAAAGCCTCTCAACCAAAACAACAAGCACAAATAAGCACCAATCCTCCCCATCCGATTCCAACCTCGTAAACACCAAAGAACAAGGAATATTCGAACCCCTCTCAATCAAAACAATTGCACTTGCATCCGCAACCCAAGTAGCCGAAATGATTCTTCGAATTGATGACATCATACTTGGAAAACCAAAACCAAAAGCCAACCAAAACTATACTATTGATTAAACTCAGCGAAAACCGCTGGCAACAACATTTTGGAAACATCCCCTTCTTCTCCATTAGATCCCACAAGCAATAACCATGGCGGCCATCGTATAATGGTTAGTATTGGGGACT
>CAYJTE010000011.1:0-3548 GCA_964372965.1 uncultured Methanosarcinales archaeon | reverse complement strand
GCCTCATACGTCCTAACATGAACAAACAAACCGCCGTTGAGTATCGTCATTTTTACACTAAATCTGTGTAAATACAACTCCCCTTTCTGTTCATCAAATTCTGAAAAAGTAAACAAAAAGCAACAAGTGAACTCTAAAATCTCTTTCTACAACAATTATAATTTCAAAGTGAGCAGCAACAGTGCCGTACAAAGTGTATTTCATCATCTATAGGCCTCGCGCCCTTAGCATTGACTATTGAATATTTCTAACAAATGTTTGCGGAAGTGTACCTGGCAAGCACGCACGACTGTGACGCACACTAATATCCTCTGTAAAGAAAAACCATCTACGCAGAAAAGAAACAGTGTAGCAAAGACATCGTGAAGCGGGAGTTCGATTCTCCCCCGCAGACCTTGCCAAAGATGGCAACAAGAAATAACAAAAAGACCATAGACAAAAAATAACCAAAAACGAACAGAGGAAAAAACATGAAACCAAAAGACCAAAATGCACCAAATGAACAAGTAAGATCAGCAAATGAGGCTCAGGCACAACAAAGTGCTGATTGTCGGCATTGAAACTGGAAGTTACGGCATTATGAGACTAAGCACCAGCCCGCAAGAAACGCTTCAACCGATTATAACTCAGAGAAATGAAACGCAACAAAAATTTATGCAATCATATACCAACAACGGCATATACTTTGGGAGTTCTGATGGTGAAAAGTCATTGTCAACAGGCCGAAGTAAAAAAGAAGACCTCTCCAGATTAGCACAAAGAAGTTTGCGTACGTATACTCCTCAAGACTTTCAAAGATTTGAATTGACTGATATAGAAAGACAAAGAAGAAAATTCATGAGTGGTCAACCAGAACAAGTTGCGGGTTCTTCAATGTGGGATGAATACCTAAAGCTCGTTTTCAATTGTGGTATATCAACAGGCAAAAGTTCCTTACTACCCGTAGCATTAACAGATGGAGATAGATTTTGCATTAGTGGAACGAGAGAGATCATACAAAATGAAGGAGTAGATAATATTAGATTTTATGATCCGGAAAAGGAAGGAGAAGTAAGATACCAACGGGCAACAAGAAACGCAAGGGTAAATCTGGGAGAATCAATCTCAACACAGATACGCCAAATCAACACAGCAATAATCAGAAAAATCAAAGAAATAAGTAACGCCAATGTACCATACATAAATGTTGACTACAGACTTATTGGTGATTCGCCAGAATCAATTCAAAATAGACAATACACGCTAAGTATTGCTGAGATACATGCTGATTTTGTTGATTTCATAAATGATGGATTATTATTTGAAAAAAACGGAACAACTGAGCAAAGTACAGTCCAAAGGAATATTGAATCGCTCTTGGAATCCATAAACCCATCAGTAATAGCAATACTTTGTCCACCACGATGGCAAGATAATCAACTATATCAAACAGAAATATCCTTTCTTCAAGACATTTTGAACTCGCAAGGAAAAACCATTCAATGCATAGAGGAAGAAGTAGAGGGGGCCTTCATAAACTATCAACCAAAAATGAATACCCAAGGAAAGTCAATCCCCGCAACAGAAATACTATCCTTGCTAAATGATCGATGGGCGGTTAAAAAAATAATTGAAGAAGTGATCTCAGAAATGCAAAGAGATTATCCACAAGTTGCAACCCCGCGTTCTATTGTAATCAGCGAAGAAACTCTTCCTACACGTTTTAAAAAACGTGGGGCCACCAGTTTTAGCGTAACAGAGCCACGAAAATATTATGAGGCTGTTAAATATTGGCAAGAACAAATAGCCAGCAGTGGATTAGTTGAAACAAACTTTTATGTGATTAAACCTCGTAACCACTCCATCAAAAAAACAAGACCCGTCACATTCAGAGACATCTCTGGATTCAACACGTTATTTGACTATCTGAAGAGATACGGGGACATCCTAGTTGAAGCAATTGATACAACTCCCTGGAGTGAATGTGCATTTCAAGCAGGCGCAGTAAGTGAAATAAAAACAATATCTTGGGTGAAAAAATGATTGAAATGCTCACGATAAAAAGCGAAAAGTTAGATCCGACGAGAAGGGAAGTATCAACAAAAAAGAAAATAATAACATTTGATTTGAATGATACACTCATAAAAGAACAAGGAAGAATTGCCTATTTTCAAAGACAGAATTGTCTATGGGTTGAAAAAGAAAACGGACAGAGCGAAAATGCGAGTAAAGAGTATACCAAAAAACTACTTGAGGGGATAAAAAATGGTGAAATATCAATCACTATCCTGCCAGATACCATTAGAACTTTGCAAGAGCTAGTCGTGATAGGATTTGAGATATGGGTTTATTCAACAAACCAAGATGAAGCAATCTTCTTTGTACTAGAAAAAACAGGATTAAATAGATATGTAACAAAAGTGTTTTCATCAATATCAATGGGATATGGTCCAGTTAAAAAAAAAGAATCCTTTATGAGGATATTTTTGCCTACCATCCACCAACTTCAACAAGTAAACCCAAGAGAAGTATACGTTGGATATTGTGATGATAACCTCACATACATAAGAGAATGTAGCCAAGCAAATGAATGCTTTAATCAAAAAGGTGCAAAAATACATCTTTTCTGGATAACACCAAAAGATGAACAAGCAACAGATAGAGAAAGAGAAAATCAAAGAGAAAATCAAAGAGAAAATCAAAGAGAAATAACCACGATTACATCGATATCAGAATTATTAAAGAATCTTAATGAAGAACAATAAAAGGGAGCTAAAAACAAGATTAAGAAAAAAAAAGCAATCTTAATAAACACACGAAAAATAGGAGGAACTACCATGAACATGCAACTCGCAAAAGGCGTAAGAGACGTCGAACCACAAGAAAAACTACTCAAAAATAAGCTAATGGCAGACCTTGAAAAATTATTCGAACTCTACGGCTTCATGCCACTTGAAACCCCAATTATTGAACGCTACGAAACACTTGCCGCCAAAGGAGGAGCCGAAGAAGACAGTGATTGTCTGAAAGAAACATTCAAATTCCAAGACCAGGGAAAACGGAACCTCGGACTCAGATTTGAGCTCACAACCTCACTAGCCCGCTACATTGCCTTAAACCCCAGTATCAAATTCCCATTCAAACGCTACGAAATGGGAAAGGTTTTCAGAGATGGCCCAATTAAATTAGGAAGATATCGAGAACTATGGCAATGTGATATAGATATAATTGGATCAGCAAACATGCTCGCCGACACCGAAATCGCCATCATAACTAACTCGTTTTTCAAAGATCATGGTTTGGACATAATACTCAAAATCAACAATCGAAAGTTACTTGACGGTATTTTAGAACAAGTCGGTATAACAAACATCAAAGAAGCACTAATAGCAATTGACAAATTAGATAAAATAGGAATAAGTGGAGTAAGCAAAGAACTCGAAGAACGTGGGTATAATAAAACTCAAATTCTCACCTTATGGGAGCTCAACAAACCAAACATACAGTTAAACCAACTTGCAAAAAAAATAACCGCCCAAAAACGAAAACAAGGTATCAACGACTTAACA
>CAYJTE010000010.1:5956-11875 GCA_964372965.1 uncultured Methanosarcinales archaeon | reverse complement strand
TTGTTAACCATAAGTTTTTAGTAGCTATTTTGGGTGTTATAAAAGTTGCTTCTTGTCTTTGTTTAGTTAATATACTATTTATAATTAGAAATAGTTCCTTGCTTTGAAAACTTCTAAGAATTTTGTGAGTCCAAAATAGGTTAAAAATTTAAAAATAGAATTATACTCGATCTATCCAACTTACAATTTTTTCATTTTTTATTTTAAATTCGCCGGATATTTCGTGCTTACGCGCAGGATCATTCGTTAATATTTCAAGTTTGGTTGCGCCCACTTTTTCTTCTAAGTCTTCTTTAAAATTTAGAAGCATCGCTTTTAATTCCGCTGATACTTTTAGGAATAGTATGATCCGATCTGGCTTTTGTAGATTCATTTTCTTGCGTTGATCTTGGATATTTCGCCCTATTTCCCGACAATATCCTTCAGCCTCAAGTTCGGTTGTTCGCTCGGTTGCAATATATACTAAGCACCATTTCGCTGATCCTTCTTGAAAACCAGGTGGTACTTCACGCTCAGTTTTAATCATTTCTTTTGTTATTTCAATATTTTTTCCTTCAGATTTGAATTCGTATTTTCCTTCATTCTCGAGATGTGTCAAAATGGTTTCTGGACTATCAATGGTTAATTTGGTTATGATTTGGGTTGACATTTCACCATATATTGGTCCTATTTTTCCGTAATCTGGTTTAATTTTGTATTTTATTCCAGGTAATTTTTCTTGAATACTGAGTTTTTTAGCATTGGTTTGTTGTTTTATGATATTTTGTAATCTTTTTGCAGCCTTGCTTATTTCAGGATTTTTGGTTATTACAATTACTTCTTTAATTGGCCACCTTACACCCAGTTGAGCTTTTTCTCTTGCTCCTAGCGATGCTTGTATGATAGTTTTTGCCGTTTCAAAATCGTTTTCAAGAGTTTTGTTGATACGAGTTTTATCTGGTTTTGGCCAACAGTATTCACTAAGGCTATTGTGTTCTAATTTACACGTTTCTTTAAGATTTAAAAAGATAGCATCAGTTATAAATGGTGTAACTACATGAAACATTTTTAGAGTTTCGAGAAGTACATGGAAGATAGTGTAAAGACAGACTTCTTTTTCTTGATCATCTCCAGATACAAGTTTATCTCGTACTATCTGAATGTATGTTCTAGATAATTCAAGGTAAAGGTTTTCGATTGGTGCAATTATTTCATCAATTTTATAATGTTCTAAATAACCCGTTACCTCTTCAATTGTACTGTGTAATTTTGAGAGTATGTATCCTTCTTGTTCGCCAAGGAGGTTGTAAATTATGTTTTTATCAAGCTTAAATGGGTTTATTTTATTCTCCTCAATTGTTGTTATAAGGAGTTTGTGGATATTCCATAATATTGAAAGGTAGCGGCTTTTCGTTGCGCATTCATCGAAACTAAAATTTATGTCTGCTCCTGCGTTTGTTTGACACATATAATATCGAAGGCTATCTGCTCCATATTTTTCTGTTAGTTCGTCTGGTGATATGATGTTACCCAGACTCTTTGACATTTTTTGTCCACCAACGTCGGTTACAAATCCATTCATGTATACATTTTTGAATGATGGCGCATCAAATGCGAGAAATGAGGCAATCATAAGTAGGTTAAACCATCCACGAATTTGATCTTTTCCTTCTAATATAAAGTCTGCTGGAAACCATTTTTTGAATAGTTCTTGATTGGTTGGATAGTCTAGTGCATTCCAAGATACAGTCCCAGCATCAATCCAGACATCAAGGACATCAGGTATACGCTGGTAGAGTTTTCCATCTTTAGTTATCGTTATTTTGTCAATGTAAGGGATATGCATTTCTTCTACTTTTTGTCCTGATAGTTTTTCGAGTTCTGGTATGGACCCAACAACAATATATTCACCCGTTTCTTTACATTCCCATATAGGTACTGGAGTTCCCCAATAGCGTTGTTTGGTTATGGAATTATCTCTGAGATTTTCAAGCCAGCTTTGAAAGCCGTTTTTGGCTGTTTCTGGGTTCCAGAAAATGTTTTTATTGGCTTCAACCAACTTATCTTTTAAATCTTCTACTTTAAAGAACCATTGTTTAGTGGTTCTAAATATAATTGGCTCGTGACTTCTTTCACCATGAGGATAGTCATGAACATAGGATTCTTTAGCAAGGAGTGCACCTGATTCTTTGATTGCAATTATAAATTTGAGGTCATCTATTTTTGCCTTGAAGTTAGTAAATGGTCCAAATTTTTCGAAAAAACCCTCTTCGTTTACGCAATTAAAAGGAGGGATGTGATTTTGATGTCCGACTTCGTAATCTTCAGGACCACAACCAGGTGCACAGTGGACAAGACCAGTTCCAGTTAATGACTCAACAAATTCTTCAGTCATCAAGACAGTGTATAGTTTTTTATTTGTTTGTAGGTCTTTTGGAAAATACTCACGCACGTTTAATGGATGACTGTATTTTATTCCTTCGAGTTTTTTGCCAGGATATTCCTTTTTTATTTTGTATTGAGTGATTTTGCTTTTTGCTACAATATTTTTTACAAGCTCTTTACCGCAAATCCAGGTTTCTGTTCCTGTTTCAGTTTGTACTTCAAGATGTACATATGTTAATTTTGGATTTGCCATTACTGCAAGGTTTAATGGTATGGTCCAAGGAGTAGTGGTCCAAATAAGAAAATATGTATTTTGTTTTTTTTCTACCGCGAATTTAACATAAATTGCAGTATCTTTCACTGATTTATATTCAAGTTCATGCTTAGCTACTGCAGTTTGTGTTCCTGCATCCCAATGCATAGTTCGAAGACCGGGATAGAGACGACCCTTGTTATGAGCTTGTTGAATTAACCACCATTCAGCTTGCATGAATTCTTTACTTATTGGTTGATAAGGATTAGTATAATCAAGAGTGGAGCCTAGACGCTGGAAATCCTCGTTCATCTTCTGCATCATTTCAGTACAAAATAAGTAGCATTCATGCATGAATTTATCAAGTCCAAAACTGACAATGTCATCTTTATTCTTAAGATTTAGTTTACTCATTACTTTTTGCTCAGTGGGAAGACCATGCATATCATAACCCATACGATAAAAAACGTTGAAACCGTTCATGCGTTTGTACCTTAATATAATATCTTTTAGACACATATTCCATGCAGTTCCTAGATGAATTCTTCCCGAGGTGTATGGAGGACCTTCAAGAAAGTAGAATGTGGGTCCGTCTTGGTTTCTCTTTCGTATATTTTCTGTAACTCTAAGTATTTTCCAATGGTTTAATATTTCAAGCTCAGTTTCTCTTGCAGTATACTGGGGGTATTTCATGGTAATTTTTTTAATATTTTAATATGACTTTGTTGAAAAGTTTAGTAGCAGCCTTTCGGATCAACCCCTTACCATCCAACATAATGAACAACAAAAGAGCTGTCCCGTACGGGAAACGCGAAATGAGGAACCACTCATTTTTGCGCAACCACCCACTCTACGCAGAAACACCAAAGTTTCTTTCTCCATCTTACGCCATCTTACGCCATCTTTCACTATCTTGCTCCCTCTTCACAGCAACATTAACTATATAGTAGACACTTGTTCACAAGCAAATCTGGAACGAAGTGACAACGGCTACAACCTACACCAAAGGCGAATTTTTCAACAAAGCCTTTTAATAGTAATCCTTCACCATGTGCATTGGCAATAGTTTAAATATCTTGTCGTTGGATTTTCAACTCTTTTTTTAAAATTCTGATAGCTCGAAATTCAATCTGTCTGACTCTCTCTCGGCTTATATTGTACATTTTGCTTACCTCCTCAAGTGTTAATTCAACTGTTGGGTTTTGTCCATTTACTCTTAACCCAAATCGTTTTTCAATAATGTGTTTCATGCGAGGTTCAAGATTTTCTATTGCTTTTATTACCAATTGATGCAAGTGTTTGTGTTCTGTGAGTTCTTCGGGATTTTGATCATTTGAAGCGATTGTATCCTCAATTGAGAAATCTTGGCCAAATGGTGTATTCAACGATTCTAATTTAATGTTAAGTAGGGGGAGTTGAGTAATATATGCTGGAGTTAGCCTTACTTTTTGTGAGAGTTCTTCAATAGTTAATTCCTTTCCATGCAACCTTTCTTTTTCTAAGGTGTTGTTTAATTTCCAAATATCTCTTCTAATTTGTGGTACTCCTTTTATATCTGATGAAGTCCGAATGATTTCAGTATTAATTGCTTCTTTAATATTGGTATACGCATAGTTTGTGGAAAATTTCGTTCCATATTCATGTTGATAAGTATCAATTGACTTTACTAAACTCATGAATCCAGCTTGGATAAGATCCATAAACTGCACGTTGTGGCTTTGGTACATAGATCTTAATGCAATGGATTTTACTAAGCGTAGATTAGATTGGACTATGCTCAGTTTGTGTTGATTAATTTTGTTAATTTTAGTTTCTAGTTCAGTGGCATTTTTAAAGTACTCACGATTAGTACTAATAGTTTCAATAATGTAGCGCCGAGGAGTATTATTATAGATATATTGAAAAACCGCGCCTATTATTGGTACTGATTTTTTTTCAAAATGATAGTTCTCGGAACATAATCGTTGTAAATCAGGTGATAGTGATTGTTTTGTGGGGTTGTTGTTTAGATATAATCTTATTTTTTCATGCCATTTTTCAAACGGTGTGGAGTAGAAGTATTCGGCATTTTTCTTTTTGTGTGTATGTGATATACATAGTGTTTTAAAAAGGTAGTGGTACAAGGATTTTATTTCGAGAAATAGGTTTACTTGCTGATCTTCTGGAAGGATGGAATGGAGTGATAAAAGACTATTGTACAAATCTTCTGAATTGAGTGCTCGTTTTTGTGTGTGAGATATTTTATTTTGGGTCACAAGTTAGAAATTGCTGATTTGTTTAAAAACTTACTCTTTAAAAATAATAATATTGCCTCGACCTTTCTTTATTTTTTCAATTTTTCCTTTATGTTCAAGTTCGGTTATTATAAGACTCACTTTGGCTTCAGAGAGGTAGTTTAGTTCACAACGGAGTTTGGTTTGATGAATTCTTCCATCGTGTTTTTTTATTATTTCTATAGTTTTATCAAGAATGGTTGGTTCCGATGCAATTTCAGCTCTCAGTTGTTCGGTGGTTTTTTGCTGTTCGACTTTTATCCGTTTTCTGAAAAGTCTAAGTGATCCATATTTTTTACGATAGTAAATTACACGTGCAAAAAGGAGTAGCACAATAATTGTTACCAAGACATACGAAACTGTTTTGGGTATAAAATAGGAGTTTTCTGCGGAAAGTTCCGTTAAATTTTCTTCTGTAAGAGGTTGTGTATACTCCCAGAGATCTTCGTTTTCATCGATATTAAGAAGTAGAAAAATATCGTAGGTGTATTCACCTTCTTGTTCAATTTTAATTGTATTTGAGATAGTAATATTGCCTTTTTGAGCGCTCAGCGTGTAAGTTCCAGGAGGAATATTCAAAATATAAGTCCCCTCCTTAGAGAGCAAATGTTGTTCAGGAATAGTATTGATTGTAAGGAGGACGTTGGTTTCAGCTTCAAGATTTTTATTGTATATTGTGCCTTCCAGAGTGGATGAAAACACAATTTCGCTGCTAATTAGAAAAATTAAACTAAATATTAAGAGTACTAGGAATTTTGACATAGTATCCTTGGTTTTTATTCTCTATAAAAAAGTATCGCCCAATTATATTTTTCACGGATAATATAGAAAATATTCTTCTTCACTACTTTTAAATACTAAAATGACCGAAAGCTTTAAATAATACTCACAGTCCTACCACTCTAAACATCTATCACCTCTTTTTCCCCAAGCAAGCTTTCGAGTTTGCCTGGGGTTTTTTCATATTTCTACAGCTTTGGTTTATCCAGTTATTTCTACAGCCTTGGTTTATCCAGTTATTTCTACAGC
>CAYJTE010000010.1:3717-5856 GCA_964372965.1 uncultured Methanosarcinales archaeon | reverse complement strand
TTGGTTTATCCAGTTATTTCTACAGCCTTGGTTTATCCAGTTATTTCTACAGCTTTGGTTTATCCAGTTATTTCTACAGCTTTGATTTATCCAGCTTTGATTTATCCAGCTTTGATTTATCCAGTTATATTTTAAGATACGCGACTTTGACTTGTTTTACCAATTTTGATTTCACTGATTAATTGTTGATTTTTCTCCTATTTTTTCTTATACCGTTTTATAAGCACATTGGTTATGGGGAAGATGAGTTGAAGCAGTATGGTTGTAATTCCTATTTGTATAGCAATAGATTGGAAAAATGATTCAGGAAAGGTAGTTATGATGCGTGAATTTTCGGGAAAAATCCAATTACCTTGCGGAAAAAAAAGATAGTGAAAGTAGGTAAAGAGTGTGGGAAATATTGTTATTGCCAGTAAAGCGAAGATAATTGAAAAGATTATTGCAATTTTTGTTGCTTTACTTAATAATTCTAGTATGTTTACTTTCATTTTATATTTCACATGTAAAAGAATTATTACCATGCTTGTTAGTGAGAAAAAAAGAGCAATTGATACTTTACTCATAACCTTTTTTACATCTTCAAGGTGACTGGCCTCATTTTTATTGTAATCCTGAGGTAGAGGGTTGTCTTTTAGTATATAATTAAATGTTTGCTGTTGTGCTTGTGTTAGTTTGGTTGTGTAGATTGTTAGTTCGTATGAAATTAATAGTGAATTTATAATGATTAGAAGTGTTATGAAAAAAAGAAACAGTTTATTCATGCTACATATTTAATATATCACTCTTTATATAACCTGTGGCCTGTAGGACACCATAGTATTTGTAAATTATTTTTATTGGCCCATTTGCTATATCACTTACAACAGTTTCCTGTGCCGCAGCCACCCTTTGATTCTTTATCAGTTCCGCATTCACCGCTACCACAACCGCCTTCGCCACACGATCCACTGCCACAGCCACCTTCAGCTCCTTCTTCAGAGCAGCATCCACCTTCGTGTTTTTCAGCTGCATATTTTGGATCGTTAATAGCTATTATTTTGATTGCAAATGTCAAGTCTTTTCCGGCAAGTGGGTGGTTAAGGTCAATTGTTATTGAATCAGTGCCAACTTTAGCAATTGTTACGGGCATGGCCTGACCCTGTGGACCTTGCATGGCAAGTTGCATTCCTACTTCAGGTGTAAGTTCGGGAGGAAGTTGTTTTTTAGGGAATTCTTTCATGAGTTCAGCGCGGATTGGACCATACGCTTCCTCGCAGGAGATAGTAAATTTTTTTTCATCACCTATTTTCATACCTTCAACTGCGCTGTCAAAACCAGGTATAACTTCGCTTGCACCAGCTTCAAAAGTAAGGGGTGATTTTCCATCTGATGAATCAAATGTTGACCCATCTGAGAGTGTTCCTGTATAATGAAGTGTTACAGCATCGCCGGTTTGAACAATAGTATTTGCATCTGATGTAGGTTTTGGGATTGTTTCCTTTTTCATGGTTATACCTCGTGTTTTGATCTCAAGATTTACTTTTTATTTAAAGGTTACTGAACGTTTGCTCTGTTGTGAAATTTTCTATTTTTGGGTTTATGATTTTTTCGTAATCGCTCGTTTTCATTTTGATTGAGGTTGTAAGAGAGCCTGCATTAAATGCCATATATTCTTCATCAAATAGTGCTTGATCAACAATCATAGGTATTCCAGTTTCGCTTAGAAGTAGACCAAAGGGAGGTACGGCTCCTTTTTCACAACCAGTTTGAGTTTGAAGTTCTTCTAACGTTGCCATACGAATTTTTTGGGCGCGGTATATTGTTTTTAGCATTTTTGAGTCTACTTGTCTTGTTGCAGGGAGGATCGTGAGGATGAAATAATTATCAATTTTGAATAATAAGGCCTTTGCGCCAATCTTTTTTGATTCACCACGTTCTCTTGCCGAATCATCTGAAGTTGAGGTGGGAGCGTGTTCTTTTTGTGTGTACGTTATTTGATGTTGTTCTAAGAAATTAATGATTTTTTCTGCTAGTGAGGTCATTTTTATCGTTGGTATAAGGTTTTATATTTTTTAAAAAACAACAAGTGAGTAATATCCATTATACTGTTGTACTTTATTTGTCTGTTGTACTTTATTTGTCTGTTGTACTTTATTTGTC
>CAYJTE010000010.1:0-3617 GCA_964372965.1 uncultured Methanosarcinales archaeon | reverse complement strand
CTGTTGTACTTTATTTGTCTGTTGTACTTTATTTGTCTGTTGTACTTTATTTGTCTGTTGTGCTTTATTTGTCTGTTGTCCGATAGATTGGGTTGATTTCAAGCATTTTGGTATTATTCTACACGTTCTCTTTTAGTTGCATTAAGATAAGTCTGGGTTTGCTCGCGGTGTTTTCGGGGGGCTTTTATCTTTAATGCTTGGTAGATATCATCACGTCGTAATATGATTAACACATCATAGCCATGGTTGTTTAGGTGTTGATTTTTTGTATATCCAGTACGGTAGGCTGACGCAAGAATATCCATTTGGGGATACCCTATATTGTTTATTTCAGCTTCTATTTTAATATAATTCAATTCTCTTGCAATATATGTGATAGCGAGTTCCGGATCGTTTAAACGTTGGTTATATTCCCGTACGTCATCTGTACTCGGGATATCAACGTTATTGTCTAATCGCATAGCAGTTGTGGTTCTTACTTGTCCAGGTCCTGCAGTATGGATGCGTCCGGTTTTTGATGAGATCCAATCGACAAGATCATGTCCAGTTCGTCTCCAATTGTTTTCTTGGTAAATCACGGCTGCAATGAGTTCTGGAGGAATGTTATTTTCTCTTCCTTCCTCTTTTATTTTTGCTTCGTATTGTCTTATAAAACAGAGATTTTCGTCTTCTGGATATTGTGCTCTTATTTCATCTGTGCAGTGTCTTGTTAGGTTTGTGCTTTTGGTTAATGTGTATGCACAGGGTAGGGCAGTTATTGCGGTTAGAAGACCGAGAAAATCTCCTTTATTCATTTAAGGAATCCTCCTCTATTTATAGCTGGTTTTACGTATTCACCAGCGGTTATTTTTCCATTGTTGTTAGCATCAAGGCCCGCGTTTTGATTATACATTTTTTGTTTATATTTTGGAATCAAGGGAGGAGTAGGTATGTTTACAGTAATAACTTTTTTACCTTTCTTTACTTTTTTTGTTTTATATGTTTGCTTTTGGCCGATAACGTAACTATCTCCTTTACCAATGGCACCTGGGTAAAATACGGCAAGGGCTACGGTTGATGGTTGGCTATAATCACATATCCGGTTTTTATCTTCTATGGCTTCTTTTCTGCTTTTAAAATAACGCTGGACATACTTTAGTTGTTCAAGGGCAGACATGTTTTTTAGTTCTCTTGTTGATGTTCCAAGATCGCCTGCGGTATCTTCCACAAATTGAATCAGGCCGGTTGCACTCCCGGTGGGGTTTTTTATTCGTGGATCAAATGTTCCTCTTGTTTCAAAATACATAACATTTAGAAGTCCTGGACAGTTCATATCAAGACTTTCACAGACATTTTCTAGTTCACGTAGGAATTTCGTTACAGATGTTCGTTTATCAGTTATGATTTTCACCTTTCCTTTGATTTTTTTGGTGAGGTATACTCCGGGAAGCATGTCTCTTGCTAATAAAGCTTCTACAGCTGGATGTTCTCGGTTAATTTTAGTGTAATTTGCTTTTGATGGTGTTGTATCTTTGCATTTGGCTACCAGGTAGTCAACACCTTCAATATTTCTGTAATTATTAACTCCGGTATTTTCGCAATTATTTCCTTTTTGTATGTCATTTGCATCAAAAAGATCAGAGTAATCACGTGCAGTGAGATCTTCGTATAACACTTTGAAAAATCCTAGTTTTTCACGCTTGAATGTAATTCCGCTTTTAGTTCTGTATCCATAATTAAGAGTGTCTTGTTCTCCATTAAGTGATGTTACTTGGATATATGTGTTTCTTCCTCTTTTTTTTACATTTGATGCACTGGTGTGACTGTAGCATCCCTCTTCATTTGGGTTATCTGGGCAAGCTTGGTTATCTGCGAGGTTGAAGAGTTCAGCGAGCTGGGTGTTGGAGAGTCTTCCACTAATGGTGAATTCTGTTAGACCATCGTCTGTTTCTTTTCCTGTGTCTTTAAATGTAACACGTGAGTCAATATTAAAAGGTATTGCAAGAGTCATAACTAATCCGAGGGTGGAGGCTTTGATGTGGCTATATGTTGGTATCATTTTAGATTTTTACAGAACAGAATAAAGTTCTATTTTTTTGGTGGGAGTGCAAGGTATAAGGTTTGATCTCCGAAGGTAATCATGTCCTTGTTTTGATCATCTACAGCTGAAATGAAACCATCTTTGTTGCTCTGTTGATTTAGCAAGTGCAGTTGAGTATCCAAGTAAGACGATTCCGATAATTTGTGTTAAGGATTTCATACTTCACTTAAAAAGAGGTATATTTATAAATATTCTTTTAGTTTATTACTTTTTAGTTACATATATTTTAGTTATGAGGGAGAAGGAGAAGGCCTTGTTACTTTCTTTTCAAATCATCTTTGATCATTTTAATAATCTCAAGGAATTCAGAAATGTTGAAAAAATTTTAGAAAAATTTGAGTTTTGGGATAAACACAATTAATTGCCAAGCAAAGTCCCTCGTAAATCAAACACTGTCGCGTGCTCGATTTTGACTTGTAGAATGTCTCCAAGTTTATATTTACCTTCTATTATAATTGGGCGGTATGAACTATTTCTGCCAATCCATTGATCAGGTTGTTTACCATCTTCAGTTATTACCATCTCACCAATCCAACCAACCCATTTTTCGTTTTGTTCTCTTGCAACTTGGTAAAATAGTTCGGTGAGTCTTTTGGTACGTTCTTTTACAATTTCAGGTGGGAGTTGTTTTAGTTTGAAGGCAGGTGTTCCTGGTCGTGGCCAAAATCTGGAAATGTTAATTATATCTGGTTTTGCTTCTTGTATAATTTGAAGAGTTTCTTTGAAGTCATCTTCGGTTTCAGTTGGAAACCCAACAATTATATCTGTTGCGATGGTAATTTTGGGTACGGTTTGTCTGATAAACATGATCTGTTCAAGCCATTCTTCTTTAGTGTTTCCACGATGCATATCATGGAGAACTTTGTTTGAACCAGCTTGTATAGGAAGGTGGATGAATTTGTAAATTTTCTCATGGTTAAAAAGTGGGATGAGGTCCTCTATTATCTTTTTCAAATGGATGGGATTTCCCATGCCTACTCTGATTTTAAAGTTGCCTTCGATAGTGGTCAAATCTTTTAGAAGATTTGCAAGTGATGTTTTTTGATCGAATCCATAACACATGGTATCTTGACTGGTAAGCCAAATTTCTTTTACTCCTTCTTGGATTGATTGTTCAGCTATACTTTTAATTTCAGGTATAGAATATGATTGCAAGTCTCCTCGTGCTTGTTTTGTTTTACAGAAGGTGCATCTGCTTAAGCAACCAAGGTTAATTGGAATTATTTCTATTAGTGGGTTTTTGCGAATTTTAGGTAAATTTAGTGGTGGCATTTCGCCGGTTTCAAGGAGATGTGTGATGTTATGGTTGAGGGCTGAGTTTACAATTAATTTTATATTATGATGCTGGTGGGGACCAATAGTAGAGTATTTTTTAATTTTATGTTGATCTGATTGAGGGATGCATCCAGAGATGACAATAGCCTTTTTTGGGAATTCATTACTGATAGATTCAAGTCTGGTAAAGAACGCACTTTCGGTTGGCCCCTTTACAGTGCAGGTATTGATTATGATAACATCAGCCTTTTCAATTGTTTCC
>CAYJTE010000009.1:0-11903 GCA_964372965.1 uncultured Methanosarcinales archaeon | reverse complement strand
CTTTTCTTACTACTTTTTATTCTTACTACTTTTCTTACTACTTTTTATTCTTACCACTTAAAATTGTTACCAGTAAAAAATATTAGTTAATACTATGAATCGCAAAATGCTTTCCTTGAAAAGCGTGTTTATCAGCCTACTTCCCTAACTCCTGGGGGTTGGTTGTGATTAATGCATGGGTTTTGGGATCGACTTTTACTTGTACTTTGTGGTGACGTTTTTCCCAAATTAATATTCCCTCCCCTGGTTTTGCAGATGAGATGACCTCGCGTTCAGTGTCATTGAGATTAAAGAGTTTACAAGTCTCATCAAGGACAATACCTTGGGTTTTAAAGATGTAGGCAAATGAAGAGTTGGCAAGATACGCTTTTCCTTCGGCACAATCTTGGAGTTCAGCAACACTTTGAGTTACTAGAATTAATGAACCATTGCTTTTTCGAAATGTTCGTGAAAAACCTTACACGTAGGCTGCTTCTGCTTTGTTTTTTAGTACTCTCCATGCTTCATCTAACACAAGAATTTTTTTTTCTTTATCTTGAAGAAATTTCATTTTGATGAATTCGAGAAGTATCATCATTAATACTGGTCTTACTTCTTCGGGCATGGATTTGAACTCGATGACATTAAAACGAGCATTAGGATTAAGATTTTCGCCAGTGGTATTCATGAACTTAAATATTCCGGTGGTATATCGACTTAGTTTACTGATCATTTCATCGTATGCTTCTTTGCGTTTGTAATCCTTTGTTGCTTTAGCGTCTTTTTCGAGAATTGTTTGGATATCGAGCAGAGTAGGTGGCACTCTCAACCAAGAAGCGGGATTATCTTCTGTGATTTCTTGGTGTTGATACGCTGTAATAACGGCTCTTTCGAGAAGGGGTTTTTGAAAACTACTCAATCCTTCTAGTAACACATCAAAAATGCGAGGAACGGAAGAGAGTTTTTCTGAGAGCGAGGTCCCCATTAATGAAAGAACATTGGGAATTTTATTCGACTTTCGAGAAAGACGAATGACCTGGGCATCGACAATATTTTGACACATAGCGGTATACTCGTCTTCGGGATCTAAAATGAATACTTTGCTTTGATGTACGAGTGAATCATTTAATACTAGTGCTTTTGTGGCATAACTTTTTCCTGAACCGGTTGAGCCAATAATTGTCCCAACATATTTTGGCAATTTCCAGATAGATTTTGCAACTGGAATATCATTACTGTTAAAACCTAATAAGATGCCATCTTGCTCATCGATGTCTAAGAAACTTGATGAAAAAGGAAAGCTGGCGGCAGCGGCGGGACCTGGAACTAAAATTTCCCTGCTGGAGAGGTGTTTTCGTCCGGTGGGAATAATCGATTTGAGTAATTGTTCGTTGTACTTAGTGGTATATTTTGTTTCAATCCCCTGGGCGTGTAAATTGCTGACTACTTTTGAGGCAAGTAAGGAAACTTCTTCTTCACTTTGTGCTTTGGTTGCAATATGAAGTGAAAACTTAAAGAGTTTATACTGGCCGCTGAGAATCTGTTTTAATTGCTGCGTTAATTGTTCTTTTCGAGTTTTGAGAGAAGGATTAGACACGCCTTTTTGTTCATACTTATAA
Source organism: uncultured Methanosarcinales archaeon (assembly GCA_964372965.1). GTDB lineage: Archaea > Nanobdellota > Nanobdellia > Woesearchaeales > GW2011-AR9 > CAMAVK01. The sequence goes on along the minus strand of CAYJTE010000009.1, from coordinate 10,305 downwards.
AGATCATTTTCTACTTTACGTAGCTGTTTGTTTAAATAAACTTCAATGGTATGAACTGAACTTGGCTCAATAAAAATACTAAAATCAATATCGCGTTTTTCTTGTGCAAGTTGGCCTAACCAATTTTCTGAAACTGTTGCGGGAAATCCTGATGCAACGATACCTTTGTAATACAGGTTTCCTACCTGAATGGTATCTTGCTGGGTATCTACATAATCAGGTCGAATCAACAGATCCAGTAAGACATTATCTTCGATTTCTTCTTCAGGTCTGCTTTTTTTACTGAACTCAATCATATCTTCATTGATGCTATACCCTTGAGCAATCAGTTTTGATTTGATATACCTTTTTTCAATGGGGGTGCAATTGCTAGTTAAGGTATCAAACTCGGTGGGGAGCATTATTTTTGTTTTGCGAAGTTCATTCTCAACTTTTGTAAAGACAAAGTCAATTTCCGTTCTTGGTTTTTTCATTAGATTCCTCCTGTTAATTTAGTGATGGTGTTGCTTCATCACTCTTCACATTCACTCTGTTTCCATGCAGCATAACATTGTTCAATAGTTAGATAGTACCCTGCATCATGATAGAATGAAAAAAGATAGTATGAAGAATAAAGATTGACAACTTGAGATTCATTTAATAATTTAGTATTAAACCCAGCTTGGGTGAGATGTGATACGACGGTCTGCACTCGTTTTGAGAGGATCTCTTGGTGATGTTCGAATAAAGCTGCGCGCCTTTGCTGCCAATGGTGTTTATATGAGGCGTTCAGAGGAAGTGTGATATAATATAGCCGTTGCGGGGTAGTATTGGTGAGAATAAAATGCTCACACCATTTCATGAAACGGCTAAACTGGGCGAGATGGTCTTTGCTATTTTTTGTTATTTTTTTTGAGTTGCGAAGAGTGTGTGCAATACGTGATTTATAGCGAAGTAAATTTTGTTGCATGTCAAGATTTACTGTTCTGGCGGTGATTTGTATTGGACCTTGCAGCTCGGAGAGTAAGGTTGTGAATATTTTCAACTGATCTGGTTGGGGGGGCTGATTATGGGGGTGATTATTTTGTGTATGAGCGGGTATTCGATGAGAACTATCTTTAGGAATTGATACTTCCAAAATGAGATGAAGAGAGCCATCCATATGCACAATGCACCCGTTGCGAATTTCGCGAACTTCTAAGTGATTGAGTTTTTTCATGAGTTATCAATAGACCCCACATTACCTTTCTTCTCTGAAATATGTCTATTTGATGCCAGTTTTTTTCTTACTCTTTTTTTTACAATTTTTCCTGAAGAAATCGCCTTTTGAAAACTAGGGGAGGGAGAGATATTAGGAGAGACGTCAGATACTTTTTTTTCAAGCTTCTCATCCATCCAAATCAATGGTGAGAGAAAGGTATTATTTACTTTGCTCTGATTACGGAAATAGGAGGAATAAAGACCTAACAATTCAACTGTTTTAAGCCTTCGGGTGTCAATAGTACATTTCTCAAGTGTGTCTTGACAATTGAGGATGTTATTTCGGAGTTGGGTTATTGAGGTAACGAGCTCTTGTTCATTTTGAGCTAACTTATAATCGCCGGTGAATATACTTTTCAGATCGTGAAAAACCCCTCGAGAACGTACATCTAGCACTTGGGGGATGATAATGTAAAATCTGCGATCGCGAACTGTACTGGTGGTCATCTGCTCGCGCATCCAAACGGAAAATGCCTCAGCACGGCTGGCATCTGTTGAGCAGGCATGTTTAGATATATTTGAAAGCCATGGTTCAATGTTGAGTGCGACGGACCGTGAGAGAATTTGTACATGATAATTAATGCTGCGCAGCCAGTGGTGGTAACTTTGTACTATTTGATTTTTTTCTTGTGAACTAAGTATGAAAAAATCGATAGGCATTATCTCTAAAATTCCTAATATACTCCCATTTTTGAGTATAACTACATCGTCACGGATCTGGTCTACATCAATAAACGATGAGAGGTGGGTATCGAAGTAACTTGCTTTGTATAAACAGCGACGCAGATTTAAATAAGCCTTTATTTTGACATCTAAATCAAAGAAGGTAAATAAGATACCAAGGACTATTAATGGTAGAACTATTAGGAAAATAATGATGCGATCAACTGTTCCTTCTAAGAAAATGTAAATAAGAAAACACAACACTAAAGATCCGAGGGCATAGCCAAACTGTTTTAGAGAAAGACCAAAGAGAAACTCTTCAGCATATTTAGTAAGATTACGTGGGATTTCGTAACTCATGTTCTTACCTCACTCACTCTTTAACCTCACTATATCGTATTTGCATAATGACATGCATGGTAGCTTTAAGCATTATTGCGATGAGTAATATAGCATGGAAGAGGACACAAACCCAAAGAGCGGAACTCAATAGTAAATAATTTAGCTCGCTACCAGAGAGAACAAGCGAGAAATGCAATACTATTATGGCAATAGCGGGATAAATTAACTCTAGTATCAAAAGACCAGTAAGTAATGAAGCATAGGAGCGTAGAGGAAGATAAACATATCCTAACAGAATTAGGGGTGAAATTGAAAGCAACAGTAGTACGAGAATGTGACGTGCGCTCATAGAGATTATGTACACACGTGAGGCGGTGATAAAGGATGGAATTTGTTTATGATAATTGGAAAAGGTGGCAACCTCTTGATCTGCGCCAATCTCGCCTGGATCTTCAAAATTGGGGAGGGAGAGTGGGATATTTTCGGGAGAAAGAGACAGCTTGCTCTGATCGAGAACTACTTGGGTTATGGCTGATGAAAGATTATAAATTGTGGAAAGTAAAATTGGAAGAAGAGCTAATAGTACACCTGCAACAATGATGTATTTGAATGTCTTGGTTGCCTGTTCACGTTTCATAGGGTCCCCTTGCGAGGTCATAAAAGAATAACCGTTTAAAATGGTAAATAAAATGAGAAACCCGACAAAAAGGTAACGAAAAAAACCAAAATATTGGGCGGTCTTTGAAACATCAATTTCACTGCCACGGGTTACATTAATGATTTGTTCATGGTAGAAGGTGGCCTGATCTTTATAAAAAGCACTCCCTGCCCCAGTGTAACTGGCAATTTGACATTCCATGAGTCCATGATAGTCATATGGGGAGAGACTACCGCATTCTTCTGATACTACACTTCCTCCATTATTACTGGCACTGTTAAATGGGGCGAGGCTGAATAATATTATGCTTAACATACTTAATAGTATGTACTTTTTTTTAAATGATTTTTTCATAACAACTTCCTCAACGTGATCATAATGATTTCCTCAAGGTATAGTGTTCGATTGATTTGTATATTAAAATTAAGAAAGTGATGATGAACAAAAGCCAAATCAGTGACCAGTAGGTAAATTTATTATAACTGTGAAACCATACTGTTTGAGTGTAGTTCAAGTAGGAAAATTCAATTTTATCTACGCCAGCAATGTGATTTAGGGTAAGGTTTGCTAACCCTTGTTCCAAAAGATGTTGGGTTGTTTGGTTATTATAGGTGACAAATACAAGTCCGTCTCCTGCAACGCCGCCAGAGGTAATAGTTACATTAAGTTGAATATTCTCATAATAATCGTAGAGACTTTGGTTTAATTTGACTGCAATTTTTGGTGTGTAGGTGGAATTTTGAGTTTGACTACAGTTATGGATAGTTTTACCAAAAGGGTGAAGCACTTCAAGTTTGCATGATCCAAGATGGTTTGGATCTAACGAGAATGTAATTGTATTATTAGTGCGATGGTGGATGGTTACATCTGATTTGAGTACAAAGGGGCTATCAACTCTTTCTAAATAGAGGTAGTTATAGGGGGGATAACGATACCGGGGTTCATATTTATAATTACTTTTATGGATAATACTCTTACCAAATAGGAGCCTATACTCTGGGATTGATGTTGTAAAGGTCACTTTTGGATTGGTTTGAGGATCTTGAAAAAATAACTCATACTCGAGCGGATATGAATTTAGGGTTGAGATATTCCAATTTTCTGCTAAACTTAGATGTTCGATATAAAAATAAGAGGTGTGTTCTAGGCATTGATATTTGTTTTCGGTGAAGTATCTACAGCGACCGTTTGAACATCTTTGAATTTGACAAGTTCCGATGTTTTGCCAATCGTAGACGGTAACCTTGATTTTGTTTTGGATGTCAAGAGTGGCTCGTAGCTGGTCTGTTGGCATAGCATTTGAATATTCCAATGTAAATCCGCCATCATCTTGATATATGTCAGAGCGATACAGAAAGTTTTGTGTTTGGTCCTGGTGGGAGAAGGTAAAGCCACAATGGCTCGAATCTGAACTGGGGATTGAGACAAGGGGAGTGCTAGCGCAGGTGATTTGTCCGACATAGCCTTTGGTATCAGGAGAGGACATTGAATAATTAAAAAAGGTGTGTACTCTGCCTTGTTGGGGAATGTAGGTGGTCTTTTGATTAGGGGTTGAAGTGTTGATTTGATATACGAACGAGTCATCAATCCCACCAATTGCAAACCAAGCTTGATTAATACAATTTTTAGTGTTTTGATCTCTACAAGGGAGGGATTGTTGTTCTAATTCAGCAGGAGCATTTGCAAGAGGCATTTTATTATTCCACTGATTTACAAACTGCTGAAGAGGATACATTATTACTCCTTGCTGTGTGAAAATATTAAGCATGATGTATTTTTGTTGGGTAAAAGAGAGATTGCCAAGAGTAGTGGAATTTACTTTGGCACAAACATCCTCCCGTAATTCGCCAAAATGATGTGATTCACTGTTTTTATCGCAGTAATTGGGACTTAGAGTATCAGTGAGTGCAAAGGCACCCAAAGTGGAACATATAAAAAAAATAAAAAATGTGGGAATAGTGACAATGCGCACGTCAAACCCTACAATATTAATTTGACTATCGGAAAACTTAGGACAACAATGGCTAAACCAATTAGGATGTATTTTAATCGATCGCCAAGCTGTTTTTTGTCTACGGGATCACGTGCACCCATGAATTGAATTCCGGTTATGGCAAGGAGTAAGACTGCAACTCCACCAGCTGTATATTGTACTAAAGCAATTATCCGCGAGATCATGGAGGTTACTTCAGCTACTCCTTCAACCCCATCTAAATTCCCACCTTCAAATTGGGATGCATTCACTTCGGCTGCAAGAACTAATTGTATACTTAATATTGCTAAAACGGCTAGCAACACAACTCTTAGTGGTTTCGATTTCATATTCTTCCTCCTTAGGTTAGTTGATATTTTGTAACAGTGCCATTTTTTGAGATACACACAACGTAGGGATCATCATCAACCCATTTTTTTATTTCTTGGCTTAGTGCAGTGCGCATTTGGTCTGCTTGGTCATACGTTGAAATGAGAGTGGTGAGAACTTGGCTAATGGTAAAATAAGAAGTCTGGTCTTGAAGCAAACGAGCGACGTACCGCTGCAGGGCAATACGTTGATCTTTGTCGTTTTGGGGGAAGGTGGCAAACTGTTTAGTGAGAAGCTCCGTATTATTTAAAGCTGTTGCTGGTTTTGATGTTTCTTCTTTGGAATAGTATTTGAACCTGTCTTTTGTGTGTATGGTGTTTTGAAATATATTTTTAGATGATGAAGAATTGGATGATGAAAAATTTGTTATACTATTAGATTTTGAGGAAACGTTTTTGGTTAAGGATTCTTTTTGAGCATCTGGTTGATAGGTGAGAAGAGTGGGATTATGTCCAGGTATTTTATTTTTTTTTAGAAGGGCAAGGACGTTTTTGCCAAAATGAGGAAGAAAAGAGCGAATTGATGCTGGATGGGCTGTTGTTATCAAAGCTAAAGATGTCGAGGAACCTTGCTTAAAATTGATATTATTTTTGATGGCATCAGTATTTTTTTTTTCCAATAGAGTTATTTGTTTTTTTCTGGCATAGATGTCTTTATCTAGAGATTTGAGATCATTTTTACGGAGGGAATATGAGTCATTTAATATGACAATTTGATCTGTAATCTCTTGATATCTTTGTTCAAGATGGTTAAGTTTTTTTTCGTAAGTATTAACTATCTTATGTTTTTCAATTATGGTTTTTTCGAGATTTTCAAAATGTCTTTGGAGAATAGAATGTTTACTTTTGATAGTGTCCATTTGAGTTTTTGCATCTTCGTATCCTACTTTTGCATCGTATGATTTTTGACGATACTCTTCGAGTTCTTTTTGTAGATAGTTTATTCTCTTTGCAACCTGACTTAAATTGCGAAGGTAACTTTTTTGGTTAAAATATAACAACAAATACAAAATCAAGGCGGAACATAAAAGGATTATTCCAGTGGTTAGGAAAAGATTTATTTGAAATATGTATCCAGCTATTAACCCGAATATAACGAGAATGAAAACGATTCCGATATACAAGGGCATATACGTGCCAACCAAGCCATAATTATGTTGCTGGTCAAATATGTCCATTGTTATTCAATTAGAGAGTGAAATATTTAAACCTTTGTGAGGTAGAGAGTGCATTTAATTTTAATATCCATTTCTGAATTTAGTGTTTAAAGAATCTTGGTTGAAAACTAGAGGTTACCATCACTGCTTCTTGAGTTGGAACCATGTGCATCACAAAGAGTAACATGATGCTTAACCTTATTTAATATGCCATAGTGATAATTCTGTTTGGATGTTTTGGGCATTGATATTTAGACCATACTTTTTCCACAAATCATATCCTACTTGGATCCCTTTCTGATCGTTTGGATCATCGAAATAACTTTTTTCCCACGTCCAATCTGGCGTGCTAGTGTTAGTTTGAATTTGATATAAGCCAGCCATCATCTTAAGGGTGGTGTTAGAAAATCCTGAGGCAGCGCCAATGTATCCATATCCAACATTGCCAGTAATGTCATATTTGTATTTGACTCCGCTGATCTTAACTCCAGATTGTTTGTAATTTTGGTATACATTACTTTTAAAATCGTATTTTTGACCCGATTTCATAATATTATAAAAGTGTTTGAAAGTGAGTGGTTTAGTTTCCATTTCAACGAGTACGAACTCGGGGAGGAATAATATCATTTCTTCGGGTACATTGGAAAGTTTTGAACCAATCATAGATATTGTTACAGAATGTGGAACCATCCAAGATCCTATGAAGATGTCTCGGACGTTACTGTACTCATTCATATGTTCTGCACCTTCCTTCATACGAAAGATGAAATCATCAGTAATATCAACTACATCTGCTTGGTCTACGGATGAGAAAATAGGTGGACACTGTGTCCAGAGATAATCGTTTCCACAGAGTTTGGCAGGGGTTTTTTTGTCCGGGTAGAGTTCGGCTTTGTCGTAGATATCATAGGGATCAACTTTAGTTTGGTCACTGGTACGAACTTCAAAGTGAAGGTGTCTTCCCGTGGAACATCCGGTGTTGCCCATAGTGGCAAGTGCTTGGCCACGGGTAACTTTATCACCGGGTTGTACTTGAATACTGTTCTTTTCAAGATGGGCATAGAGGGTGATATATCCATTATCATGTTTTATCATGAGGCGATTACCATACGCAGCGGTTCTGTCAGATTTGATGCAACTGCTTAATGTATTGTAATTTGAGAGGAGATTATTGTAGTTGTTGTAGTAGTGAGTGGCCATTACTATGCCATCTGCTGCGGCGAAGACAGTGTACATTTTATTTTGATCGGGAAGATAATCAATTCCGCCATGGGTGCCACCTCTGATCCAGCCAGATATGATGTAATTATCGTTGGTTGATTCAAGAGGATAGGTGAGAAAATGGGTTGATGATTGTCCGTTATTATTGGAAGAGGGTTTATTTTGGTTTGGTGGACAAACTTCTTCATCGATGTAGCCATTATTATTATCATCGATTTTGTTGCATACTTCCTTTGCGGGGGTTAGTGGTTTACAGGTGGAAGAACAGGAGTTGGAAAAAAAACCATCGTCAAATTGGCAGACGCCTAAACTGGAGCATTCGTTTTGATCACACCAATTGCCAAAACCGTCTCCGCAACTTTCACAACTGGTTTTTAGACCACAACAGCCGTCATCTGCAACACCATCTGCATCTTCATCAAGTCCATTATTGCAAATTTCTACTGTTGCAGAACATATCTGATCATAGCGTCCATCACAGTTGGCGTCATTATTGGTACACTGACCAATTACACATGTTGCAGTGGCAGCATTTTTAGACTTAGCTGGTTGGGGAGCTGCAGCATGTAATGGAAGATTTACAGTAGCGGGTGAAGGGGATTTTGGAGAATTGGGGAGGGAAATATTTGAGAGAACGCTGGGGTCTCCTTTAAATTCAAAATGCATGGTGTCATAATTTCCAGTCCACTCACCGCCCCACTCAAAGCCATAGCGTTTGAATGTATCAATAAGACAGGAGGGTAGATCACTTTTGAACGTTGCTCCTTGTGGATTTGTTTGGGGGTTAATATCAATAGCAACGCCCCAACTATGATAACTGCGGATATTTGTAGTGCCTACGTTTCTCCAGAACCAAGTGCTTACATGATTATAAATATAATTTGTTGCCTGTTCGCATTGTACTAGATCTTGAAGAACACAATCGAAAGCAGGTTTTACCTTAGAATGAACTCGAACGTTGTGACCCATGAAATTAATATATTCAAGCTGGTTGTTAACTTCTGCTGAGCTGCTACCATATAATTTGTAATACGGCTCGCGCTGTTGGTTATAGATACGAGGTATAGCTTTACAGGAAAATGCCGTTGCCTCTTGTTTGGCTGCTTTGGGCTTGGCGGGTATTGCTTGGTTTTTATTGTTTTGATTGTTGGCAGGATTATTTTCTTGGGCTTTGACATTACATTGTTCGTCTGCGCCGTCGCGACAATTGTTATCAATTCCGTCGCATTGTTCTTGTCTTCCGGGGTTAATGTCAAAACGAGCGTCGTTGCAATCTTCTCCTGATTCGCATCCAGCACCAAAACCATCACTATCTTGATCAATGCAGGTTGGAATACATAGATTGGAGAAAAAATCATAATTGTAATTTTGTGGACAACAGCGGGCCATTGAAAAACCGCCGTTTATACCACTACAATGATAATTAGTTGGGCAGTTGTTGGATGTGAGATCGCAATATTTTCCGCTTGAAGAATCAGTTGCGGGCTGGGTAATGGTTGCACTTATGGAAAAAACCAACAGAAGAAAAATGGATAACGATGCGATCAAAATAGGAGATAATGCAACGGATGAAGAGTATCTTCTGGGCATTCGTTATTACAAAAGTGGTCAAGTTTAAATGGATTGTGTAAATACAACATAATTGACGCAGAAATGTTATCCATTAACACTCTAAAACCATCTCTGTTAGTGATATGCTTTTTTGGATGAATCCAGAGGATTCCTGCTTATTTTACTTGATGTTAGTCTTCAAAATTTAATTAAAACGACCTAACACTGAAATGGGGGGTAACAATAAAAATTAAAAGTAGCGGGGGGTGGATTTGAACCACCGATCTATGGGTCACCCCAAGTCTTGTGAGAAATTATATGAGCCCATCGGGTACTCCTAGCTTCCCTACCCCGCTATAGATTTTGTTCTGAGAGCTTCCTTTAAAAAGCTTTTGTAAATGTTTTAGACTTTGAAGTGATGGTTTTATGGATAGTTTTGTGACGGGAGGTGAATAGTCAATACAGAAAAGTATTAAAACAATGGATGTTTCCCAATAGGTATTATGGATGTTCAGCAACTTATTTATTTGGTTACGGCTATTGCCGCTCTTGCAACTGTGGTGAGTGGTGTTCGGGTTCTTCATAGACTGTTTCAAGGTGATGTAGTTTCAGAAGTGTTTACTGATGCTCATCATGAAGTTTACATGCTTATTTTATTTGGATTTTCACTTTTTGCGCTTGGAGAAATTACATGGTTCTTTATTTTTCAAATGGATGGATCAGATGTGTTGTACTCGGTAATGCCTGATGTTTATTATGTTAGTGGGGCTCTGTTCATATTTTTAGGGGTGGTGTATGGGGCATTCCGAGTAGTGGCTGATTCGAGTAAAGTGAGTAGTTATGCTCCAATTGTTCTTGTTGCGTCACTTGCGGCTGGAGGGTTGATGTATGTGCTACTTCCGGTTTTAGGTATTGATTCATCGGGTGAAGCAATAAATTGGATTTATCCTATTTTTAGTGCTATGACGGTTCTTGCGGCAGCGGTGTTATACTATTTTGCAGATGATGAATATTATGTTTTGCTCCAGCCACTGTTTTTCATTTCGGTTGCCCTTCTTGCTGCTGATATTTTGTTTGCAATTGCAGGAAAAGATTTTGGTGCTATAGGGATTG